>JBAYZJ010000161.1:0-3153 GCA_041672565.1 Endomicrobiaceae bacterium | reverse complement strand
TTGTGATGTTTTCAATAGTAATATTTAAGGCGAGTCCTCCAAAAAACTCAGGTTTTAACAAATCATCTATACTGTTGATACACAGGTTGTTTTTTAAGGATTCAAATGTGAAAAAAGCATCATCTTGAGAAGATTTAATATTGATTGCTTTTAAAAATATATGCCTTTCAAAATCTTTTAGATACTTAGTATATGTTGTTCTGTTACTTGTTGTAATATCTTGACTTTCGTTAGTATATATATTTTCTTCAGTAATCTGAGTTTCTTTGATTGTGCAAGTATAAGTAAAGTCTTTTAAAATAGAATTAAGCTCTTTCTTTTTTCTGTCAGGATTATCTTTTTGATAGTTATATAAAATATGAGATCTCTTATAAAAATCTTTTTCAAGAAAACCATCTTTTAATTTAAATTCTCTTTTTTGCCTGTCTTCTTTTATGAAGCCATCTGTAATTAGTTTATATTTTAATTCATTAATATAGTTAGAATCAGAAGTACTGTAAAAATATAACTCTTCTAAAATTCTTAGTTCATGATTAGGATTTATGTCAAATTTTCTTTTATTTTTAATCTCATCATTATAGTTAAAAGGAAAATATCTTACACCACGACCTATTAACTGCTGTTCTGCAGTAGTTGAATTTTGTAAATCATTAACATTTTGATTTATATTATCATTATCATCATCAAGCTTTATAATATCAAAAAGGTTTAACACATCCCAGCCTTCTGTAAGTCTTTTTACTGTAAAAATAGCTCTGATATGATTGTTTTTATCTTCTAAACTGTTTAGCAATTGATCTTGTGAATCTGTTGTTTTTTCTCCGCCTTTTTTGCCTTTAGCTGATTTTTCTTTAGAGTTAGTAATAATAAGCTTGTCATCAGAAAAATTATCTTTAATAAAATTTATTATAGATGAATAGTCAGGATCATTTTCTTGTATATAATTAAAAACTTGAATTGTTCTTGATTTACCTTGCTCATAAATAAGATTACTATTATAATTAAATTTATTTTCTATGTTGTTTAAGAATTCAAAATCTTGCATACTTAATTTGTTTATAATATCTTTAAAATAATCAAAGTGTTCTTCAGATTTTATAATTGATGAACTTCTAAACAAGATAACAGGTTTAAAATTGTGTATATTATGTTTTAAGGCAATTTTATGTCTGTACCAGTTGAATAGTAATGCTTGCAATATTCTTTCTTTGTTGTTAAGGTTAGAGTATATCAGATTGATTTCTTTTGTATATCCTGCTTGTAAAAATTCTTTAAGTCCAAATTTATAAATTATTTTATCTTTATATTTATCTTTTGCCTGTGGTTTATTAGGTGGTGTCGCAGTAAACTCTAATAAAACATTAGTGTTTTTGATGTAATTGCCATTCTTTTTTAAGATTAAATCAATTACTGTATGCTCCCAACCTTTTCTTTCTATCTCTTTTATATTTGAATAATCTTTTAATTCTAACTCTAACTCAGTTTGAGTGTATTGATTATTGTTTGTAATTGAATTCAAATGATGAGCTTCGTCAGCAAGCATAACAATATTTTTGCTATGCAAATCGTCTAAAGTAGTTTGATTTTCTCTTTGTAAATGAATATCGTTATAGAGTTTTTGGATAGTTGTAAACTTTATTTCTATTCCTTGTGGATTATCTGAAAAATTTTCTACCTTTGTTATCTTTACTGTCTTGTCATCAATAATAATCTTATCTTTAAAAAGATATTTTGTGTGATTAGTATCAATAAAATTATTCTCAGTCTTATCAACAATATTGTTTTGATTTACAAAAAAAAGAAAATGTTTGTATCCCTGCTTATAATAATAAAGCATAGCAGCAGCCATAACAAGAGTTTTTCCTGTGCCTGTTGCCATATTAAACAGCAAATGAGTAGGATTGTTTTCTGATTTTTTTCTATTTTCATTCAATAAAAAATACTCAAAAGCTTCTTTTTGCCAATCAAAAAAAACATATTTTAAATTATTTGAAATATATTGTGGTATTTCCGGAACGGGAGTTCCAAAGTCAATTGCTGATTTAATTTGTTGATGTAATTCTGCCATAATCATTTCTCACTATTAGCTACAAAAGTATCATCATTTTTAAGAGATTTCTTTTCTTCTCTTTTCAACTTTCTTTCAATTTTCTTGATATCTTCTTCCGGGGGCAAATTTTCTGGAGTAATACCACGAGAAATAAGCGTATCTCTCACTGATTTATTATTTGTGATATGCTCTTTTGAGATTTGATTTTCCGTTGTCATCTCTTTATCTTTTGCATTAAAAATTGTAATTTCGGTTGCAAAGTCTTTGGCTTTGAGCAAAATAGTTGGCATAAAATCAGCAAGGGGTTTGTTTTTTATTTTCCATTTATCTTTCATTTGCCGGGTGCTTTTACTGAAAAGAGCTTGATCTCCTTTGCTTCTGATAAGTGCAAAATTCTCATTACCACCTGTTTGTTCAAAAATAACTTTTGAAAGCTCTTTTTCTGTTTCAGCAAGTTTATGTCTTGCCTGCACTCTTTCATATTCTAAAATCTTTTGTTCAATAATTTCTGCTTTTCTTGTCTGCACTGCAAAATAAGTTTGAGCAAAAGCTATTTCCTGTTTCCTTGAGTCACCGTTTTGAGCAATTAGATAACAAGCATAACGAGTAAGCATCAAGTCATCTATCTCTTTTTCCGCTCCGGAACCGAGAGAAACCTTTTTCCCGACGTCGGCAAAATGGTCTGCAATTTTTTGTCCAGAAACTTCACAAGCGGTTTTAGCTTTACTGATTACATTTTTAAAGTTATCCCATTTACCATATCCCAAAAGATGTTGCAAATCTCTTGCAAGCCAAAACTCTACTCCATCCTCTGTTTTGTGAGATGAATCTTCAAAAGTTGCCGTAAGTTTATGAATGATTTGTTTTTCCATAATTATTTCTCACTGTTATAAAATTGATTTGTTAAAAATTGGTCTTCTTTATCAATGCCAAACTTCTTATCTGCCATTTCTGTTTTATTGACATACATCTGATTATTATCAAGCATAGTTTTAAACATTTGTTTTTGTGTATCTAAATTTAAATCTCTAAATTTTTCATCTTTTAAAACTTTTTCTTTAAACTCATTAATCTTAAGATTATAATCTAAAAAATATCTCTCA
>JBAYZJ010000160.1:0-3161 GCA_041672565.1 Endomicrobiaceae bacterium | reverse complement strand
TTGTTTACTAAAGAAACCGCTTTTGTATTGATTATTATGTATATTTTTCTTATATATGCTTTTAATTATAAAATCACTAAAAAACAGATTATAAACAATGTCATTGTTTTATTGCCGATTCTTATTGTATATTTTATTTTAAGAAATATGTCTGTGGCAAATTTTGAAATTTTAAAATGTTTCGAAAATCTTAATGAATATGTCTTTAACTTTTTTAACGTTACGGCAACATATGTTGACAAATTCATTGCGGCAGATTACATTCCTGTAATGTTATATAAAGTTCATGCCGGAATAAAAACTATCATAATAAACTTAATGGTTTTGATATTTCTTGCGGTTATAATGTATAAAAGACTCGTAGATAAAAAAATAATGTGGTTTTCTTTATTATGGTTCTTTATTTGTCTGCTTCCTACATTTTTACAGTTTGAAAACGTTTTTTTACCTCATAGATTTATTCTTCCGTCTTTGGGGATAATATTGATGCTGACAAAGTTAATAAAAATTGCCGTTGATAAATATCCTGCGTCAAAAAAATATTTGGCTGTTTGTTTTTTTATGTTATTTTCGGTTTTTTCATATTCTTCTTATATACAATCTGACAAATATAAAAATACGGATGTTTTTTGGGTAAATGCTTATGTAGATGCCCGTGATTATCATGCTGCTTGCGCAGGGCTTGCAAAAATATATATGAAAATCGGAGAGACTGATAAAGCAAAAGAATTGATTCAGAGATCGCTAAATTACAGATTTTCATACAGATATCTTATAGCTTATGCGGATATATTGCTGATGGAAAATAATCTTGACGAAGCTTAAACAGTATAAATGGCAGTAAGGAAATACTTTACAGGGCTCTCAGCGAATTATATTTCCGTAAGGAAGATTTTACAAAAGCTTTGGAATATGCCGAAAAAGCGTATCTTTTATTGCCGTATAATATTGATTATTCAAAAAATCTTGCTAAAATGTATGAAATTAACGGCGATTACGAAAAAGGAATAAAGCTTTATGAAAATTTGCTTAAGTTTGATAGAAATAATAAAGATTATCAAAATAAAATTGAGTTTTTTTATACAAAATTAAATAATAAAGAGAATATAAATGACAGAATTAGATAAAATACTTCCTTTAGTACAGCGTCCTGCAAGATATATAAACCATGAAATTAATTCTCATAAACCTGATATGCGCAATGAAATATCTCTCTGTTTATGCTTTCCTGATATTTATGAAGTCGGAGCTTCAAATCTTGGAATAGAAATTTTATATCACATGGTAAATGAGAAAAAAACGGCCAGATGTGAAAGAGCTTTTGCTCCTGATACTGATTTAGAAGAAATTCTTATAAAAGAAAAGAAAGAATTGTTTTCTCTTGAATCAAAAACTCCTTTGAAAAAATTTGATATGGTCGGGTTCACTCTGCAATGCGAGCTTGTCGGAACGAATATTGTAAATATGCTTTATCTGTCCGGTATTCCTGTCTTTTCAAAAGACAGAAACGAAAAAGACCCTATTATTATCGGCGGCGGTCCTGCTATGGCAAATCCTGAACCTTTTGCCGATTTTTTTGATTTGTTTTTAATAGGAGACGGAGAAGATGCATTAATAAAGATTTTAGAAACTTATAAAAAATGTAAGAAAAGTAAAATTTCGAGAAAAAATATTTTGTTGCATTTATCGGAAATAGAAGGAGTTTATATCCCTTCTTTTTTTGATGTTGCCTATAATGATGACGGAACTGTTAAAACTGTTGTTCCAAATAAAAAAAATATTCCTGAAATAATAACAAAAACAATTGTTGATTTAGACAAAGCTTTTTTTCACAGAAAAAAAATTGTCCCTTTTGTTGAAACTGTGCATAACAGATTGAATATTGAAGTTGCCAGAGGATGTATAGGCCGGTGCAGATTTTGCCAGGCATCAAAATATTACAGACCTTGGAGAACGAGAAATGTTAATACCGTTATGAAACTCGTTGACGAAGGCGTTAAAAATACAGGATATGAAGATGTGGCTTTTTCATCTCTTTCTTGTACTGATTATAAAGATTTGGAAGAACTTCTGCTGGAAACAAACAGAAAATATTATGAACAGAATTTGACTATTTCTCTTCCTTCAATGAGATGCAACAAATTTTCATTGAAGGTTGCAGAATATATTAACAGAAGCAAAAAACCTACGATTACATTTGCACCTGAAGCCGGTTCTGACAGACTGAGAAACGTAATAGGTAAATATTTATCGGAAGTCGATATTATAGATACTCTTCTTACTGCGCATCAAATGGGCTGGAAAACTATAAAGCTTTATTTTATGATAGGGCTTCCGACTGAAACCGTTGAAGATATTAATGCTATAAAAAATCTTATAGATAAAATAAAAATGAGTGCAAAAAAGTTAAATTTCAGCATAACTGTATCTCCTTTTGTTCCAAAAGCGCATACTGCATTTCAGTGGCAGCCTATGTTCGGAAGCGATTATATAAAAAATACTATTAATCACTTAAGAGATATTTTGCCTGCTGACATCAGAGCTCATAATTACAGAGCAAGCATTATAGAAGCTTTTTTGGCGAGGGGAGACAGGAGAATTTCTTCTGTTATATACCTCGTTTGGAAAAAAGGTTTAAGATTTGACCAGTGGTCTGACAGATTTAATTTTGAAACTTGGATTGAAGCAATAAAGGAAGCGGGGCTGTCTTTGGATTTTTACGTATACAGACAAAGAAAACCTGAAGAAGTTTTGCCTTGGGAACATATTAATTTAGGGGTAAGCAAAGAACAATTATATAATGATTATATAACAGGTATTTCAGAAACTGCAGATATAAGTTATACTAATATGAAAGATTTGGGAAAGCTGCCTGAAAATTATTCTCAGCCCCGGCAGCTCGTTTCAAATCCGACAAACAGAGTTCTTTTAAAATTTTCCAGGAAAGGATATGTTAAATATCTTTCACAATTGGAACAAATCGATTTTTTGAGAAGAGCGATAAAGAGAACAAAATTGCCTGTGGCTTATACTAACGGATTCAGCCCTCAGATAAAAGCGTCTTTCGGTCCTGCTATTTCTGTAGGATATGAAAGCGACAGTGAATATGCGGATTTATATCTTACCGAAAAAACTGATATTGAAAAAATTTATAATGCTTT
>JBAYZJ010000159.1:0-3194 GCA_041672565.1 Endomicrobiaceae bacterium | reverse complement strand
TCTGAATCAATATAAAGAAGATTATAAAAAATCGGATATTGAAATAAATGATCAAATAAAAGGCATTCAATCTTCAGCCGACAAAATAAAAGAAGAACTTGAAAATATGAAACTTGAAAGGGAATCCGCTTCAAAAAATATAAATGTTAATATTTTGTCGCAGTATGAAAGAATAAGAGAAAACAGAAACGGAATAGGGTTAGCATTGGTTGACGGCGACAGTTGCGGCGCTTGTAATATGGTTATCAGACCTCAGCTTATTAATCAGGCGACAAAATGCAAAGAATTGGTTTATTGCGATAATTGTTCAAGAATTTTGTTTAATAAAAAAGATATATTTTAAATATATAGATGCCGTACGGTCGCTTTACATTTTTTGTAAAGAGGAAAGTCCGAACTTTATTCTCTTAATTGGGAAAACGGTAGTGGGTAATCCCCATCGTCCGCGAGGACAGAGGTGCGAACAGTGACGCTTTCTTTTGAAAAGAAGAAAGATTCCTTGAATAAAGGAATAAATCTTACTATAAGTTTAACAAAGGTAAGATGTGAAACGGCTAAATCCTTACCGGAAAGCAAGATAGAAGTTTTATCGCTTGACCGTATAGAGTAATTTATACGGCAGAGAAATGACCGTAGTGCCTGTTTTACAGGCATACAGAATTCGGTGTACAGGCATCTATATGTTTGTTTATCGGGAAGCATGAATGTTAAGTAATTCTGCAAAATGTTTTTTTTCATTTGGTACATCTGTTGTCTTGATATGTTTAATCGGCATTGGTGTGAAACTTTATTATGTTTCCGCCGGTGCTTATTTTATTTCTAATTAATATATCTGCATGTTTTTAAGTAAAAAAATTATAAATTTTATTAAGAGTATGGAATGAATAACGCTTTTTATCATCTGCCCGTTATGGCAAAAGAAGTTTCTGAATATTTAATAACTGCGGAAGACGGGTTTTATATAGACTGTACTTTTGGAGGCGGAGGACATTCTTTATATCTGCTGGAGAATAATGAAAAAATTAATATAATTGCCTTTGACCAGGATGAGGATTCTTTTAATAATTTTAATTCAAACGATAAATTTTCAAAAGTTAAAGAAAGAATAATATTCATAAGGGATAATTTTCGTAATATTTTAAAAGATTTGGAGAAAATTAAAATAAATAAAGTAAACGGTTTGTTTGCAGATTTGGGAGTATCGTCAAAACAGCTGGACGATATGGGAAGGGGATTCTCTTTCCGTTCAAATGAAATATTGGATATGAGAATGGACCGTTCAAAAAAACTTACGGCATATGATGTCGTTAATACTTACAGCGCGGAGAAATTACGGGAAATATTTTTTAAATACGGGGAAGAGTCTTTTGCTGGACAAATAGCGGAGAAAATTGCAGAGTACAGAATAAAAGGCAGTATAAAAACTTGCAGCCAGCTTACGGATATAGTTTGCGGCGTAAAATGGGTAAAAGGCAAAATAAATCCTGCCACGAAAATTTTTCAGGCTTTAAGAATTTATGTTAATGATGAATTGGCAAGTTTACAGGAAATGTTGAGTTCTATACCTGAAATACTTTCCGACAGGGCGAGAGCAGTTGTTTTAACATATCATTCATTGGAAGACAGAATGGTCAAACAGACTTTTAAATCTTTTCACAGTCAAGGGCTGGAAATAGTAAATAAAAAAATTATTATTGCAACGGATGAAGAAATTAAAAATAATCATAGAAGCAGAAGCGCAAAAATGAGAGTTGTGGAAAAAGGCAATGGCTAGAAATTCAGGCGAAAAATTTATTAGAAATCTTGTCATAACGGTATTGCTTGCAATATTAGGCTTTTCGATTGCGGCGTTGGAAAAGAACAGGCTTATTATAATGGATGCAAAAATAAGTACTCTTAAGGCTGAATATGACAGAGTAAAAAGTGAAAATAATTCAATAATGTATAAAATAAATTCAATATTGGCTTTGGAAAAACTTGATAAAATTGCAAAGGAAAAAAACTTTTCAGTTCCTTTAGAAAATGCAATTATAAACGTTAAAGAATGAAAACGAAAAAAAGAAATATTTATCTGAGGCAAAATTTTATTGTCGGTTTTTTATTTTTGTTGTTTTTGTTGATAGTATTGAAATTGTTTTATCTTCAGTTTATAAAACATTCCGATACCGATAAATATGTTGATGATATCATCAACAAAGAACTTACGGAAAAACCTAAAAGAGGCTCAATTCTGGACAGGAACGGCAATATTTTAGCCATGAGCGTAAAAAAATATACGGTTTTTTTGGATGCTAAAATGCTTAAAAGTCTTTCCGAAGCGGAGGAACTTTTAAAATCGTTTAATATAAAAATACCGCAAAAACAATACAGACTGATAGATGAAAAAAGATCCTATATCCCTGTGGCTTGCAATGTAGACGAATATATCGCATTACAGATAAAGTCAAAAAAAATTCCCGGTATAGGGTTGGAAAGCAAATACATAAGGCAATATCCCGAAGGCAGTCTAGCTTCACAGACAATAGGAATAGTTGGTTTTCGCGGACAAGGTCTTGAAGGAATTGAAAAATTTTGCAATAAACATTTAACAGGCGAAGAAATTAAATACAGACAGTATCAGGTAGGTTCAAAAAAAATATTTGCGGATAAACTGCTGGAAGAAGAAAAATACGAAGGAAGCGACGTTTTTTTGACGTTAGACAGAAAACTTCAGTTTATAGCCGAGCAGGCTTTAACGGAAGGAATGGAATCCACGAAGTCTAAAAAAGCTGTGGCAATTATTCAAAATCCTCATACAGGTGAAATTTTAGCTATGGCCTCTTTCCCGAATTATAATCCTGAAAATAAAATTTCCGATATATCTTTATTAAGAAATAATGCGATAAGTTATGTAGTTGAACCAGGGTCGACGTTTAAAGTTGTTGTCCTTGCCGGAATACTGCAGGAGCAACTATTAAAACCCACGGATAAAATAAATTGTGAAAACGGGAAATTGGAAGTGGCGGGACAGATTATAAGGGATCATGAAAAACAAAAAATAATTACTGTAAGCCAGGTTATAGAATTTTCTTCCAACATAGGCACTGCAAAACTTGCTTTGGTTTTAGGAGAGGAAAGATTTTACAGATATATAAAAATGTTCGGTTTTAACAGCATGACGGGAATAGATTTGAACGGCGAGGAAAAAGGTCTTT
>JBAYZJ010000158.1:0-3223 GCA_041672565.1 Endomicrobiaceae bacterium | reverse complement strand
TAAATTGTATATCAAATTAAACGGAATACGCCCCAGAGAGGAGTTGAACCTCCAACCTTATCCTTAGGACGGATCTGCTCTATCCAGTTGAGCTACCAGGGCATTTGATTAGTTAATATTTGAGTATTGAAAATACTTCGATGTCTTTAAGCTTTGACCTTCCGCTTAAGAATAACAATTCTATAAGAAAAACGCAAGCGACAACATTGCCTTTTAATTTTTTTACAAGTTCAACAGCAGCTGACGATGTCCCGCCTGTTGCAAGCAAATCGTCAACTATTAAAACATTGTCACTTTCGGATATTGCGTCAGTATGAACTTCAATGCAGGCTGTGCCGTATTCCAGACAATATTCGGCAGATATCGTTTTATATGGAAGTTTACCTTTTTTTCTTATAGGAACAAAAGGAACTCCTAACTTCTGAGCCAATGATATACCGAATATAAAGCCTCTTGATTCAAGCCCTGCAACCTTAGTGATTTTCCTGTCTTTGTACTGCTCGGACATAATATCAATAACGGAATTATAAAGCTTAATATCAGACAAAAGGGGGGTAATATCTTTAAAAACAATCCCTTTAACAGGGAAGTCTAAAATATCTCTGATAGTCTTATTTAAAGAATCAATTACATCCATGTTTTTCTCCTGTCTTTTTGCTTTCTTTTATCGTCATCTACTTTAACTGATTTTGCTCTTCTGTCAGGCTTAGTGCCTCTTTGGTCTAAAACCAGTTTATTAATATCTTTATTGTCAGCAAATTTCATTCTTAGGAATATGCCTTTCAATCGCTGAAAAGCTTTTAATTCTATCTGCCTCACTCTTTCTCTTGATAAATCCATTTTTTTACCTATTTCATCCAAAGAAAAAGTAGGAGTATTATCTATTCCGAATCTCATTCTTATTATTTCCGCTTCACGTTCAGGAAGAAGGTTTATGGCTTTTTGAACATTTTGCGAATTTCTTATTATTTCCGTAATTGATTCCGGAGTTTTTACAATTGTATCAGTTATGGTTTCTTTTTTACAAGAATCCGAGTCTTCCGTAATAGGAACGTCCAAAGATACTATATTATCCAAAGAAAAAATAGTCTTGCTGACTTCTTCAGCCTGCTCTATAGGTATTTTTATTATTTTACTGATTTCGGAAACAGAAGGCTCTTTATAAAGTTTTGACATTAAAAAATTTCTGGCTTTTTTCCACTTATTTATAATGTCATACATATAAGAGGGAATTCTAATTGTTTTTGAATTATCTTCTATAGATTTTCTTATATATTGTTCTATCCAATAAGTCGCATATGTTGAAAATTTGATATTCTTTGTAACATCAAATTTCTCTACCGCTCTTATAAGCCCGATATTTCCGTCGGCGACAAGATCCATAAAATCAACGCCTTTTTTACTGAATCTTTTTGCTATCGGTATAACTAAACAATAATTAAGTTCCACAAGTCTTTCTATCGCCTGTTTATCGCCTTTTTTTGCTTTTGCCCAAAGTTTTTTCATTTCTTCTTTGGTAGCTGATTTAACATGTCTTAATTCTGTAAAATATGACTGTAATAAATCTGTCATTAAAAAATCCTTTTACATATTAAAGTTGTTTAATGCATTTATTATTTTCATCAACAAAAACAAATTTTGCGTTTATAGGTTTATCCGAAAGCTGAAACCCCATAATTATTATATTTTCGCCTTTCTTTATTAAATGCGCAGCTGCTCCGTTCATGCAAATGGTTCCCGAACATGCTTTTCCCGGAATAACATATGTTTCCAGTCTTGCGCCCGTAGTATTACTTACAACCAATACTTTTTCACCGACCCAAAGACCTGATTTATTTATCAAATCCGAATCTATTGTAATACTTCCTTCATATTCCAAATTGGCTTCGGTAACAGTCGCCCTAAAAATTTTTGAACTTAAAACAAATCTCATCTTAAATCATCTCCGCTTAATATACTTTAAACAATTATAAATTAAAAAGGTTTTTCAATAACTAAACAAAAGCAAATTAAATGCGTTAAAATTTTTTAATAATAAACGCTTTGTCTTTTTGTTACTTTGAATTTTTTTCAGCTTCTTCCTGACACTTTACACAGTATCTTACCCAAGGAATAGCATTAAGTCTTGCTTCGGGAATCTTTTCATCGCAGCACTCGCATAATCCGAATGTCCCTTTTTCTATCTTTGCTAAAGCATTGTCTATATCCCTTATCATTTTTGCATCAATAGAACCGAGTTCAAACTGTATTTCTCTTTCATTACTCTGGGTAGCCGTATCGACTTCATCGCCGATTTCAATTTCAGCTTCCGTTCCCTTGTTAAAATTCAATTTGTTGACTATTGAAGCTTTTTTCTGAATTAAGACTTTTCGTAATTGTTCTAAACCTTTTTTATTCATTTTACTTTCTCCACATTTTAGTTTGCAAAAACTTTCACCATTTTTAATTTTTCGCCTTCCTGCCCGCTTATCCTTATTCCTTTAGATGCCATATCCTGTAAATAGTCGCAAATTTCTTTTGTAATTCTTTCTCCGGGTATAACTACTGGAATTCCCGGAGGATAAGGAGTCAGCGTCTGCGCCGAAACATGACCTACAGACTTTGCAAGAGGTATTTTCTTAATGTCATGCGACAAGAAGACTTCTCTGGGAGTCATTACCATCTCTGTAGCAAGTGAAGGAATTTTTAATATCCAGTTTTTTTGGTTTCCTTTATATTTTTTGCTTATATCTTTCAATGCGCCTACCAGTTTTTCAACATCGTCTCTGTCTGAACCTATTCCCATAATTGCAATCAGGTTAAATGTATCCGAGCAGTCAACCTGAATATTATATTCTTTCGCTAAAATAGAATCGACTTCATATCCGGAAAGACCGGTTTTGGTAACATTAATAGTAAGTTTTGTTACATCCAGATCAAAGCCCAAAGCATTCATTTCCTGTCTGGTAAAGCATTTCATTGAAGGAATATTGTTTATTTCTTTTCTTGCCCACTGAGCCGCTTCAATAACTTTAGAAAACATTTCTTTTCCGTGAAACACAGCTTGTTTTCTCGCCACGTCAATACTTGCAAGAGTTAAATAACTTGGACTGGTAGTTTGAAGCATTGAAACTATTTTTTTAACTCTGTTAATATCTATTAATTTTGATTTATAATGGAGAACTGACCCTTGAGAAAGAGCAGACAATATTTTATGAGTTGACTGAGCACATAAATATTGTCT
>JBAYZJ010000157.1:0-3233 GCA_041672565.1 Endomicrobiaceae bacterium | reverse complement strand
ATATGCCTTTGAGATTTCCTGCAATAGACAGGCTTGTAAACGTCGCTGAATATTTGGTTAAAGGAATAAATATAACACAGGATGAAATTGATGATTTTTTAAATCAGGACAAAATTTTAATTTCAAAAATCAAAAAAGATAAAGAAACAATTATTGATGCAAAAGAATTGATAATTGAAATCAAGAAAGTTGAAAATGATGCGATAAAGGTATTGTTAAGGTTTTTTGACGGTAAAAATTTAAAATTAGATAAAATTCTTGAACGTTTATTGAATTTTCGGGAAAATGAAGTTAAAATTTTGTATACTAAAAGAAATAATCTGTTTATAGAAGGTAACGGAATAATATATGAGATTTAAATTTTTATTAACAGGTTTTGTTTTTGTTGTTTTTTCTTCAATTGTTTATGCTGCGGACGCGAATATATTATATATAAGCGATAATATACATTTGACAGATTCTTTCGATGCCAAATATGTTGACTTGATACAAAATTTTATAGATGAAGATTACGGTAAAGGCAAAATCCAAATACAAAAAATTTCCAGATTTGATATTAACACTACGGAATGTTTTGAGTTCTTAGAAATTTTTAATCAAAAAAAACTTCCGAAAGCTGTTATCTTAATGATAGGCGAAGCAAATTATCATAATTTATATGGTTTTTCGACTTATATTCAAAACATAGACAAAGATAAACCTAAAATAATTCCTGTTCCAAAAACTTTAAAGCAGGTAAGCAAAGAGATTTCTGAAATATACGGCGCGGATAAGGAAAGCGGAAATAAGATAGTAGATATTGCATATAAACAGATAATCAACGGAGGGAGAAAAGATTTTAATCCAAAGGTAATTCCTGATTTTCAAGTGCTTAAAAAAGATTTCTCAATAGACAATAATATATTATCTTCAGTTGAAGTTTACAGGCATGCATGGACTTTAATAAGGGAAAAGAAATATGAAAAGGCAAAAGAGTTTTTGGAAGCTGTTCTTGATAAAAAACCCAGTCTCAGCATGCTTTATTATGCTCTTGGTTCTCTATATTTAATAGAACAAAAAGAAAATGCCGAAATAAATGCGCTTAAGATTTTTGAAGAAGGTATTTTAGTCGAACCTTTCAACAGGAATAATTTATGTTATAAAGGTTTAATCCTTTTATTTATGATGTATAAAGGAGAGATAACAGCTGAGGTTTTATATTTTTCAAGAGCTTTGAATTTTTGTGTGCCTAACATATCTGATGAGATTTCGGCGATCACTACAATAAACACGCCGAATTATGAGAAAAAAATTCAGGTTATAGATAAATGGATTTTATATGATATAGCGAAGATCGTGCAGATATGCAACAGCGAAAATATTAAATTGGTATTTACGACTTATCCTGTTGACGTGGAAGTAAATAAGGTAATAAGTGATGATTTAGTTAAGGGATCACATAACACTTTCTTTTTTAGCAATAAAGTAAGTCCTGATGAAAATGCTGATTTTAGAATATATAAACTGGCAAAAAGCATGTACAGCTTTTTAAAAAATAATAGAATTATATAAGGTAAAAAAGATAAATGAGTAAAGAAATAATAGTAAATAGAACGTATGAAGAAACAAGAGTCGCTGTTTTAGACAATTCAAAACTCTCGGATATTTTTATTGAGAGAAGAGAATCTGAAAAAATATTAAACAATATATATAAGGGAAAAGTTCAGAATATAGTTTCCGGACTTTCTTCCGCTTTTATTGATATAGGATTTGGTAAAAGCGCATATTTGTCTATGGATGATATTGTCGCTTCAAAAAATGAACATAATATAGAAAATATGCTGAAAGTAGGACAGGAAATAATGGTCCAAGTTTATAAAGAGCCGATAAGTACAAAAGGGCCTAAAGTAACAATGGATATTTCTCTTCCTGGCAGATTGTTGGTTTACATGCCTTTCAGTAACAATATAGGAGTATCAAAGCAAATTGAAGATAAAGAAGAATATTCAAGATTAAAAAATATAGTGAAAAAATTAAAAGTGAATTTAGCAGGCGGAATTATTGTAAGAACCGAAGCCGAAGATGCAACTGAAGAAGAAATAGAAAAAGAAATAAAATATTTATCAAGACTATGGGGTTCAATAATAAACAGATTTACAAATTCTAAAATAGGAAGCGTTGTTCATAAAGATTTGGGTGTCGTTTTTCAAACGGTAAGAGATCATTTTACGGAAGACGTAAATTTAATGTACATAGATAATCAGAAAGAATTAAAAGATGTCGTTGAATTTGTAAAGACCGTTTCTCCTGAATTGGAAGACAGAATCCTTTTATATGACGGTAAGCAGCCTATATTCAAAGCATATGGAATCGAAGAAGAAATAAAAAGATTAAGATCTAATAAAGCAAGGCTGCCTTCAGGCGGATATTTAATTATTCAGGAAGCGGAATCTTTATGCGCAATAGACGTAAACAGCGGTAAGTTTACAGGAAAAAATAATACGCAGGAAGAAGTTGTTACAATGACAAATATAGAAGCCGCTGATGAAATAGCAAGACAGTTAAGGTTAAGGAATATAGGCGGAATTATTGTTATAGATTTTATAGATATGAGAAAAGAAAAAAATAGAAAAAAAGTTTTGGAAAAGCTTAGAACTTCTGTTAAAGGCGATAAAGCAAAAATAAAAATATGGCCTATTACAAGACTTGGGCTTATTGAAATGACAAGAGAAAGAAAAAGAGAATCTCTTTTTTCTTTGCTTGGAGATACCTGTCCTACATGCCACGGCTTGGGGCTTGTGTTGTCAAAAGAATCAATATTTATCAATGTTTGTCAGGAAATAGAACAGATGGGAATAGAGAAACATTACGGGAAGATAAAAATTAAGCTGTGTCCAGAAGTTGCAAAATATTTCATTGAAAGAAGAGAAAGACTGACGGAATTGTTTAAGAAAGACATAGAAATAATTCCAACTGATACGGTTGACAGAGAAGACTATAATATTATTTTAGAGCAGTAAATGAATAAATTTAAACTAAATCCCGCTAAAAAATATGTTTTTGTTATGGGAGCCGGCGCGAGTAAGGATGATAATCTCCCTATACAGGACGAAATATTAAAAAATATTTTAAAAAGCGAGTTTGCTTTTAAAAATAAAAAAGGGCTTCATAAAAAAGAATATAATAAAGTTTCAAATGAAATAAAAAAACTCCTGAAAACGGTATTTACCGGAAATAATGCGATAGAAGACATA
>JBAYZJ010000156.1:0-3280 GCA_041672565.1 Endomicrobiaceae bacterium | reverse complement strand
ATTTACATTAATTTTATCTGTAGACAACTCAACGTTTTTGCTTCTTCTGAAAAAACTTGAAAAGAAGTCGTCTTGCTCTTTTGAAAAATCTTCAATTGAAACCTGTATCACCGCGCTTCCTATAGTAAGCATCCCCGTCTGCTGCGGGAATAATTCCGTCGAAACTTCCGTTACTATATAATCTCTTCCTTTTATTTTTGTTTTATAATTATTTTGAGAAGTCTGTCCGTTAAAAAAACCCGTAAAATCAGGAGCCTGATATGACGGATTTGACAGCAAATTTACGGATGTATAAAATGAAAACGTATAAATTATTTTTTCATTCAAATAAGCCGTTTTTTTATTAACGCTTGCCTGCACAAAAACAGCTTTAGACGTATCAAAATTATATATTTGAGATTGTTTATACTGTGGAATCTGGGCATTGTTAACCTGTACTGAACTTACATTTTTAGCCGGTTCTATTGTTATTTGTATAGGCTGGGTCTCATAAGTTTCGCCTTTATAATTAAGTTTAAAAGAAGGTATTTCATATTTTCCCGTTTTTTTAGGCCCTAAAGTATAAACATAATTAACCGTATTGCTTATCTTGCCGTTAACGATTGAGAAATTTTTTGATTGTGAACTTGCATAAGTATTAAAATCTTTTAAAGTAGGAGCTGAAAAATCAGGCAGAGACCTTGAGTCTCCGCTTATTGAAATGGTAAGCTGAAAAGCTTCATTTAAAGGAACAACTGTAGCGCTGACGCTTGATTTCATTTGTATACTGTCCGCATAAGAAAACACGGCAAATATCAAAAACATCATAAAAGCATACAAAATTTTATTTTTCATAATTCCTTTCACCAATTTTTACCCGTTTTACTTTTTTGTACAGCCTGAATATTCCTTGACTTGTTATGATTTTGTTTATCCTGATTGTCAAAATAATCTAGCAAGTTATCGTTTTGTTTATTCTGTGATTCTTTTTTGCCTTTATTTTCTTCTTGCCGCTTTTGCATTTTATCGTTTTTATCATTATCGCTTCTTTGATTTTTATCTTTCTTTTCATCCTGCTGTTGTTTATCCTGTTGATCTTTTTGTTTATTATTTTGATTTTGATTTTTCTTATTTTGCTTATCGTTATTTTTATTTTCATTTTGTATAAATTCTATATTATGCTTAGTCTGCATATCGGAACTGTTTAATTTTAAAGAACCTTTATAGTAATTTAGAGCTAACTCTTTATCTCCTTTTTTATAAGCAGTGTTTCCCATATTGTATAATATAGAACTCTTAAAACTGTTGTCTTCCGTGCCGTTTAAAGCAGTATTATAACACTCCAATGCTTTATCATATTGTCCGCTTTTATAATATGCGCATCCCAAATCATAATTTACTATCGGATCTTCCGGATTATTTTTTTGAGCTTTTAAAAAATTTTCAACAGATTTTTTAAAATTTTGTTTTTGATAATATTTGGTTCCATTTGCCATATTTTCATTTGCATAAGAAACCGCAGCTATAAAAAAAATTGATAAAAATAAAAATATTTTTTTCATTTTATGATCTGACCCTTCTGAATTTTCCTAATTTTTGCATCGGGTATAAAAAAATATCCAAAAAGAAAAATTATTCCTAAAGATAAAGGATAATAAAATCTTTCTTCAAGATTTGTGAATATATTTGCCGTACCTTCTATTTTATCCAATTTATTAAGCCTTGATGCCAAATTATTAACTGAAGTCTGGCTTAAATTATAATACCTTCCGCCGGTAACAGATGCTATTTTTTCTAAAGTCACCGAGTCTAATTTTGTTACGACAGACTTTCCTTTTTCATCTTTTAAATATTCTTTGAACTCACCGTTCTCGTAAACAGGTATAGGTTCTCCTTTGTCGGTTCCTATACCGACACAGAAAATTTTCGTTCTGCTGTCTACTGCAATCCGTAATGCTTCATTCAAATCACCGTCAAAATTTTCACCGTCGGTAATAATTACAAGCGCTTTTGTATTTGAAGGCACCTTCTCTAAACTTTTACAAGCCAAATCTATAGGAGCGGCAATATTAGTCCCTTCAAAAGGCACGGCAGAAGTATCCAAGAGAGAAAGGAACATTTCAAACGCTTTTATATCAGATGTTAAAGGACATTGCCAATATGCCTGTCCTGCAAAAGCAATCAGTCCTACCCTTTGCCCTTTTAATTGTTCCGTTAAGTCTTTAAAAACTATTTTTGCTCTGGTTAATCTGTCAGGCTTTAAATCCTGGGCAAGCATGCTTTTTGAAACATCCAAAGCTATAACTATATCGCTTGACAATGATTTTGCTTCCACCTGTTTAATTCCCCACTTTGGCCTTGCAATTGCAATAACTATAAAAAACAATGACAAAATAAAACAAATATTTTTTATCAAAACCTTCGTAAAATTTATATTTAATAAATTATCCCAAAGAGAACTTGACGTAAAATCGTTTATTCTTTTTTTCGATATTTGATATGAGACAAAAAAAGCAACAGCGGCGGCGGCAACAACTATAAAAAGCGATAATGCATTAATATTTTGAAACATTTACGGCATCCTCTTGAAAATTGTAATTTTCAACAAAAAACCAAAAAGTAAAATCCAAAAAGCAGGAATTAGAAATTTTAAATACTGTTCGTTATAGTTTACGGATTTCGTAAATTGAACCGTCGTTTTTTCAAGTTTGTCAATACTTAAAAAAGCGTCTGAAAGAGCCTTTGACGTCTGCGCATAAAAATATTCCCCGCCTGTTTTTACGGCAATTTCTTTTAATAAAGTCTCGTCTAAGTCCGTTCCCTGGGGTTTTACGCGTCTTTTCCCGAAAAACATATCCTCAACTTCATAATAATCATTCTGACTGCCGATTCCGACGGTATATATTTTAATTTTATTATCCTTTGCAAGATTTGAAGCTGCCAACGGATCTATTTCTCCCATATTATTGTTCCCGTCCGTAAGCAAAATAATTATTTTGCTTTTACCGTCTGTTTTGGAAAGTCTGTTTACTGCCGTGGCAATGGAATTTCCTATTGCAGTGCCGTCGACTTTCGTTATCTTCGTATTAATGCTGTCAACAAAATTAATCAATGCGTCTTTATCAAGGGTTAGAGGACACTGCGTAAAAGCTATTCCGCTGAATACGACAATTCCTATTCTGTCATTTATTCTTTTCAATATAAATTCTTTCGCTCTGTTTTTTGCATTTTCTATTCTTGAAAGATTAACAGAAGGATCTATCGCTTCCATACTTGTAGAAGTATCAACGACAAGCATTAT
>JBAYZJ010000155.1:0-3334 GCA_041672565.1 Endomicrobiaceae bacterium | reverse complement strand
ATTGGCAGAGAGTTTCTCCTGAAAGGATAAAGGAACTTCTGAATGATATTTTCAGCTTGTTTTTTTACGGTCTGGCGGATATATCAAATATGAACGATTTAAGCCGTTATATTACAAAAATTGCAGACAGCATTGTTGAAAAAAGTTTGATTAACACATATCCTTTTAATTTAAGCGCAGTAAATATTCTTTATGATATTGCCGGGCAGTTTCAGAAAGCAATTTGTTCAAATGAAACTTTTGACAAATATGAAATTCTTTATATACTTGAAAAAATATTGCTCAGGGGGAATGTGTCTCTTATAGGAAGTCCTTTGAAAGGGCTTCAAATTTTAGGAACACTTGAAGCAAGAGGCTTGAGTTTTAAGAACGTATATGTCTTGTCTATGTCTGATTCTGTCATGCCGAGCATAAAAGAAGCCAGTCCGCTGATTCCTAAAGACATAATGGCTTCATTAGGAGTCGGATATGTAAGCAGGGATGTCGATATTCAAAAATATCATTTTATGAGTCTTGTATCATCAAGTGAAAATGTTTCATTGATATATTCAGATGATGACAAAAATGAGAGAAGCAGATTTATAGAAGAATTGGTATGGCAGAAACAGTCCAAAGAGAAATCTTTGGAAGTCGCCAACGTAATAAAAACAGTTTTACCGAGCAAAGTATTGGCTAAAAATAAACAAACATTTGCCAAAACAGCCGAAATAAAGGATTTTTTGAGCAAGTTCTCTTATTCTCCTACAAGTTTGGATACGTATCTGAGGTGCAAATTACAATTTTATTATAAATATGTCCTGAAATTGTCCCAGCAGACTGATTTTGAACAGAATTACGAGAGCCAGGATATCGGTAATTTTATACATGAATTTTTAGAACAGACATTTCATAAAAACATTTTAAAAGAGAGTTTGTTTAAAACCTTCGTTTATGAAAATTATTTGAATATTTTAGAAAACAGTTTGGATAAATATTTTAAAAAACATGAAACGGGCAAAATTTTCCTTCTGAAAAAACTGATAAAAAAAAGAATGTGCGATTTTTATGAAAATGAAAAAGCCAGGGATTTTCAGGAAATAATTGAAACTGAATTTTCAATAAAATCAATGATTGACATCTCAGGAAAAATATATAATCTTAAGGTCAAAGTGGACAGAATTGATAAAAATATTAACGGGGAACTTTTTATTATAGATTATAAAACCGGCTCAGTTTCAAATCCTTTAAGAAGCAAAATACAGGATTATATAAACGGTGACAGAAGAGAATATATACAACATAATATCAAATCTTTTCAATTGCCTGTTTATAAATATGCTTATGAGACTGAATTTTCTAAGAAAATAGAAAATTGCATGCTTTATTCCTTGAGAGACGGCAATATAATATCTATGTTTAAAGAAAAAATGCTTCATGACGATAAAATGGGCACATACAATATATGCGTCGATAATTTAAAATATATTGTTTCAGAAATTAACGGTGATGAACCTTTTAAAGCTGAATCGTATGATAATACGGATTGTTCTTCATGTCCGTATTTTTACTTATGCAGATAGACAATAGCGGCAGCCTTTTAAAAGTGTCATATTTTTTGTAGAATATATTTCAAATATTTATTTAATTTAGTATTTTCTTCGGAGGTCAAATGAAAGTTGTTGCATTCAACTGCAGTTCAAGAAAAGACGGAAATACGTCGATTTTGATAAATACTGTTTTAAAAGAACTGTCAGACAGAGGAATAGAAACAAAACAAATTCAGCTTGCCGATAATAAAATATCAACTTGTGTTGCCTGTTACAAGTGCGTTGCAAACAAAGATAAGCGCTGCGCAATAGCTGACGATATGATAAATGACTGTATACAGGCAATGATTGAAGCTGACGGTATAATTATAGGATCGCCTGTTTATTTTTCAAATATAACTCCTACGGCTGCGGCGTTAATATGCCGTGCAGGTATGGTCGCAAGAGCAAACGGAATGCTGCTTTCAAAGAAAGTCGGGGCAGCCGTCGTATCTGCAAGAAGAGCCGGTTCAATGCACGTTTTTAGTTCAATTAATCATTTTTTCACTATATTGGAAATGATAATAGTCGGTTCAAATTACTGGAATGTCGGATTTGGAAAACAGAAAGGCGACGTATTGTCTGATAAAGAAGGTTTGGATATAATGTCAAAACTCGGACAAAATATGGCTTGGTTATTGCAAAAAATACATGGTACCGGCAAATAATGAAAAAAATAATTTTGTTTTTATTGATGTTGCTTCCCGTTTCGGTTTATTCTCAACCGGCAAACAGGTTATTTATTATAGAAAGAAGTAAAAATGCCAATATTGTTTGTTACGATGCAAATTTGGATGATAAAGGCCAAATTTTAAGAGAAAAACCTGTTGACGGCTATTGGCTTCTTTTTGCGAAAAAAAACGGTGAAAGAGAAGAGCTGAGCCTTTTTGATAAAAAAGCTTATGGATTTAAAGTAAAATATAACGAGCAAAATAATAATTATGATTTTACATTAAAAGCTGTGGAAGATAAACCTATGACTATAGACATGTTTGAAAATCTTCCTAAAGTAACTATACTGATAAATGATAAAAAATGCTTCTTGGAAAAAGTATATATAGAGTCTAAAGACGGCGCTTTCGGCATACCGAAAGTAAGCTTTTATACTTTATATGGTAAAGACATTGTTACAGGCGCTCAAGTTGAACAGAAAATAGTATTGAAAAAATAAGTATTTTCTGCTAGACTAATAGTGCAGGTAAGAGGTATATATTATGTTAAAAAAATCAGGTTTTACGCTTACGGAGTTGATAATAGCATTAGTTATATTAGCGATACTTGCATTGGTGGCGATTCCTGTATACAGAGGTTATGTAAAAAGGGGTATTGCTACCGAAGGTAAGGCTTTATTAGGCGAAATTAATGCGGCGCAGCAGATTTATTATTCAAGACACGGTAAGTATTATGCCGGTACCGCAGGCCAGCAGATGGGAGCTTCTTTCGGCGTTGACGCAAGAAGAAATAAATACTTTACGTCTTATTACGTTACAACCAGCGGTGATACTTTTGATGCTGTTACAAATTCGAAAGAAGGTCATCAGTTAACATTGAAGGGCTATGCGACTACTACACCTCAGATAATAGATAATACGCCTGTTGATTAAAAATTTTGATATAAAAGGAACAAGCTTGTGCTTAAAGCTTGTTCCTTTTTTTATATATGGAGAGATGGCCGAGTTGGTTTAAGGCGGTAGTCTCGAAAACTGCTATACGGGGAACCGTATCGGGGGTTCGAATCCCCCTCTCTCCGTTCTTTACTTCGTATTTTG
>JBAYZJ010000154.1:0-3377 GCA_041672565.1 Endomicrobiaceae bacterium | reverse complement strand
TAGCCGCAATAACGGGGGGCACTCCGGCCGTATAACTTATCGCCTGAGCTTCGACTTCATTGTAACATTCTTTATGATCACATACATTATATATAAAAAGTTCTTTATTTTTTCCTTCTTTTTTGCCCTTTATCAGGCATCCAATGCATGTTTTTCCTGTATAGTTTACCGCAAGCGTTTTAGGATTCGGCAAACATGCTTTAACAACCTTAAGAGGAACTACTTCCAATCCTTCGGATGTCTTAACAGGCTTTTCCGATAAAAGACCTATATTCTTTAAAACCGAAAAAACATTTATATAATGATCGCTGAATCCCATCCAAAATCGTATTGATTTCGCTTTAATGTTTTTTGAAAGGGAATGAATTTCATCATGTCCCGTCAAATAAACAGACTGCTCTCCGACTACAGGAAAATCATAAACTAATTTATCGGCATGAACGGGTTTTTCAACCCATTGTTTGTCAATCCATGTCCAAACTTTTGAAAATTCTCTAAAATTTATTTCCGGATCAAAATTCGTGGCGAAATATTTTCCGTGGTTACCGGCATTTACGTCCATAATATCTATTGTAGCTATTTTATCGAAATGATGTTTAACGGCTAAAGCGCAGTAAGCATTTACAACTCCGGGATCAAAACCGGCTCCCAAAACAGCCGTAACTTTATTTTCAGCACATTTGTCTTTTCTTTTCCATTCATAATTTGCATACCACGGGGGAGTTTCGCATACTTTATCAGGATCTTCATGAATTGCCGTATCTATATAAGCAGCACCGGTTTGTATACAGGCTTCAAGAATAGAGATATTACAAAAAGGGCTTGCAACATTTATTACTATAGAAATATTGAATTCTTTTATCAGCTTTACTGTTTCTTCTACATTAAAAGCATCTATCTGCTTTGAAACAATTTTATTATCGGGTATTTTATAATTGTTTTTTCGTTCTATACTTTGTAATATCTCATCACAATTCTTCAAAGTTCTTGAAGCTACATACATTTTACCGAAAGCATCGTTGTTTTGCGCAATTTTATGACACACAACATGAGCAACGGCTCCGGCCCCAATAATTAAAACATTTCTTTTCATTTCAAGCAGTGCCTCCCTTAAGATAAGTTATTAAAAAAATCTTGATATTCAAAGCTTCTTACAAGTTCAACTTTTCCGCTGAGTCTTTTAACGACAATTGAAGGCATAGGAAGCCCGTTAAACCAATTCTTTTTTACCATTGTATAACCCGCTGCATCAGATATTACTATATTATCGCCGACTTTTAAAGGTTTTTTGAATTTATACGTTCCGAAAACATCTCCAGCCAGACAGCTTCTTCCTGCAACTATATATTCGTGCTTGGCGTTTTTACATGTTTTCATTTTCGCAGGAGTGTTATAAATCAACAAATCCAGCATGTGAGCTTCGGTTGAAGCGTCTATAACCGCAATATTTTTTTTATTATTTGTAATATCAAGAACTGTAGCCACCAATTCGGCTGAATTAGTAATTGAAGATTCACCGGGTTCCAAATATATCTGCACGGCATACTTTTGTGAAAAATCTTTTAAAATCTTACAAAATTTATTTATATTGTATCCTTGTTTTGTAAAATATATGCCTCCGCCGAAACTTACCCAGTCCAATCTCTTTAAAATATCACCGTATTTTTTTCCGATATATTCAAAAGATTTTTCAAGTTCGTCAACGTTATCATTTTCACAGTTAAAATGGAACATCAGTCCTTTTATTTTATCGATATTCTTTATTATTTCGTTTTTATTTATAACGCCGAGCCTTGAATATTTTCTTGAAGGGTTTGCCAAATCAAAATGGCTGTAACTTATTCCGGGATTTGCTCTCAGTCCTAAATTTAAACCTTTAAGACTTTTATAAAAAGCGTTAAGTTGTGAAATTGAATTAAAAATTATTTTGTCTGAAAAATTTTTAAGTTTTAAAATTTCCTCTCTCGGATAAGCAACGCTGTAAGCATGAACCTCTTTCCCGAATTTTTCATGTCCAAGCATTGCTTCATATAAAGAACTGCTTGTAGTACCGTCCATATACTCTGCCATTAAAGGAAAAACTGACCATGTGGAAAAACATTTTAACGCCAAAACAAATTTTGCGTTTGAACGTTTTCTGACATAGCTAATTTTTTTCAAATTAACCAATAATTTTTCTTCATCAATAAAATAATAAGGCGTTTTTAGTTTCATTTTTATAATAATTTTAAATAAAGATTATTAAGTTTATAAAATATACTTTTTTGTGTCAATAATTTTATTTTATTTTTTACTTTGACGAATACTTTTTTTGTAAAATAATATTTATCAGATTGGTTTGTTTTTTTAATTTGCGGATAATAAAATAAATTTGTTGTATTTATTGTAAGTATTTAATAAAATAAAAGATTATGAAGAAGAAAAAAGGAATAATTATAATCGTTTCCGCGCCTTCAGGTGCAGGAAAAACGAGTATTGCCGATGCTGTCATAAAAAATGATAAGAATATAAATTATTCTGTTTCTACTACTACAAGATTCCCGAGAAAAGGTGAAAAAAACGGCAGAGAATATTTTTTTGTCAATGACAAAACATTTAAAACAATGATTAAACAAAAAAAATTCGCCGAATGGGCACAAGTGCACGGGCATTATTACGGAACGTCTAAAAAAAACCTTGAAGAAACAATAAACAAAGGGAAGGACATTCTTCTTGATATTGATGTTCAGGGAGCCTTAAAAATAAAAAAACAGTATAAATCAGCCGTAATGATATTTATTATGACTCCAAGCTTAAAAATTCTTAAAGAAAGACTCATAAAAAGAAACAAAGATTCCATGGAAACAATAAAGATACGGCTTGCAAACGCTAAAAAAGAGATATCATATATGAATAGATATGATTATCTTATATTAAACGACAAGCTTGATTTAAGCATAAAAAATGTACAATCAGTAATTTGTGCAGAAAGACTTTCTGTTAAAAAAAACAAAAATAATATTAAATTTTAGGGGGAAGTAAAATGGTTAGCGAAAAACCTTTAGATCAATTGTTTTTTGACTCAAAGATTGGAAAATACGACATAGTTAAACTTGCAATAGAATGGATAAGAGTAAGAAAGAGTGATGAAGATTACAGAAAGTTATCACAACCTCAGCTTCTTGATAAAGCAATAAGAGACGTTTTAAGCGGAGAAGCTACTTATGAAAAAATAATTGATATAGAAAATAAAAAATCAGCAAAAGAAGAAAAAACAGAAAATAATGTCAAATAATTTAGAAAACAAAAATGTTGTATTGGCTGTATGCGGAGGAATTGCAGTTTACAAAGTATGCGATTTAACAAGGAAGCTTGTCGCTTTAAACGCAAATGTTACA
>JBAYZJ010000153.1:0-3381 GCA_041672565.1 Endomicrobiaceae bacterium | reverse complement strand
ACAATCGTTCTACAAGCATCCTTGCTTTTAGGTAAGGTGCAAACAAGGATGTTCGCACAACAAATAAATGTTCTACAAGCATCCTTGCTTTTAGGTAAGGTGCAAACAAGGATGTTCGCACAACAATTTGCATTCCCTGTATTTTAAATTGAAGGTTTTATGAAAGAAAATTTAACACATATTTGGACTAAGATTCAAGAAGTTTATTCTCGGATGGAATTGCGTCAACGGTTGACTATTGCAATTTTACTTGCTGTTACATTTGGTATCATTATTACTATGATATCATTTAGTTCAAGAATTGATTATGGTTTGCTTTTTGCACGTTTAGCTCCGGAGGATGCTCAAAAAACAATAGAGAAATTAAATGAATTAGCGATCCCGTTTAAATTAAGAGATGAAGGTTCAAGTATATGGATACCTTCAGATAAGGTATATGAGACAAGGATTAGTCTGGCTTCTGAGAATATTGGGTTGAAGAGTTCAGGAGTTGGCTTTGAAATTTTTGATAAAACTTCACTTGGGGTAACAGAATTTGTTCAAAAAAATGTTAATTATCGTCGAGCAATGGAAGGTGAATTGCAAAGAACAATTATTTCAATAAATGGAATAGACTTTGTTAGAGTTCATCTTGTGTTTCCTGAAGAGAAAATATTTAAAGAAGATCAACAAGAACCTTCTGCATCTGTTATGCTTAGGTTAAACAAAAAACTTTCAGAAAAACAAATTGATGGTATTAGTAATTTAATAGCTTCTGCTGTTGAGGGATTAGATTCGTCAAAGATTACGATTGTTGATCAAGATGGTAAGATACTTTCTGATAATTTTGAAGATTCTATTACCGGGCTTTCAAGTCAGCAAACCAAAATGCAAGTGCAAGTCGAAAATCAATTGATGTTAAAAGTTCAATCTATGCTTGATCAGATTCTTGATGTTGGTAATTCTGTGGTAAGAGTAACAGCAGAGATAAATTTTGATCAATTAGAAACTACAACCGAAACATTTGATCCTGAAGGGCAGATTGTTCGTTCTGAAGAAATACAGGTTAATAATATTACTAATCTTAAAGATAGTCTTTCTCAAGTAAATGAACACCAAATAACAAACTACGAGATAGGCTCAACAGTTCAACGAAGAGTATCTCAAGTAGGTGATGTCAGAAGGTTGACGGTTGCTGTAAATGTCAATTATAAGTCTAACAGGCGTTTTGAAGACGGCAAAGAAATAATAGAATACATAGAACGTAGCCCTGCTGAAATTGCTCAAATAGAGGCCTCAGTTAGAAATGCAATTGGCTTTAATGCTGATCGCGGAGACCAAATCGTAGTCAATAGTATGCAGTTTGATAGAAGCGAAATTGAGTTTGCTAAACAAGAACAAGAGGCTAAAGAGCAAAGAGAAGAACTTAAAGAGTTAATTATCAATGGTGCTGTGGTAGTAGTTTTAATTGTCTTGGTTTTTGTTTTAATCTCTCAATTTAAGAAAATATTTGCTAAACCAATTACTGAGGAAGAAGAAGAGGCCTTACGACCTGCTTATGCTGATGGTGATGCAAGTAGTGAAGGCTTTTATCCTGAAGGCGAAGAAGGTATGCCAATGGGAGAGGGTAAGATATCTTATACCTTTAAACCGATGAAGGATATTGCTATAGAACAAACAGAAGCTATTTTACTTCAAGAGGCTATTCAGAAATTTGTTATTGAGAATCCGGAAGTAGCAGTGAGACTGATAAAAAGTTGGTTGTTAGATTCTCATCCACTTGTTAGAAGCAAACCTAAAGATGGTAAAAAATAAGGGAGTTATAAATGAATTTTGATTTTAACTTTGATAAAGAAACTATAGAAATGTATCAAGATTTAGTTAAAGATTTTGACGGTCTTACTAAGGTTTGTATCTTAATGATAGGTTTAGGTAAAGAAGCATCAGCAAATATATTTAAGTTATTGCCTGATGCCGATGTTGAGACTATTACCACTAAAATCGCAGTTACAAATGCTGTTGAACCACGTATAACTGAAGCTGTTTTTGAAGAGTTTTATGAATTAATCAAAGCTCAGGAATACATTAGCCTCGGTGGTATTGAATATGCTAAAGAACTTCTCCAAAATGCTCTTGGTGATGTTAGAGCTATGGAAATTATAAAGAAGATTCAAAGGCTTTTGCAGGTTAAAGGTTTTAATGTGCTTAAACAAGTGGACTCTACTCAATTACTTACTTTTATTCAAAAAGAACACCCTCAAACTATTGCATTAGTATTAACTCAATTAGAACCCGTTCAAGCTGCAAACGTTTTAGCTGAATTACCTGAAGATTTGAGAAATGATGTTGTAGTACGTTTTGCTTCTATGGAAAGAGTTTCTCAAGAAATGATAAATACTGTCGAACAAATCCTTGAAGAAAGAATTGACTTTTCTCAACAAGGTACTCAATTTGGTGGCGTAAGAGCTGCTGCTGAAATTATTAATTTGGTTGGTTCTACAGTCGAACGCTCAATCCTTGAAGCTATATCGGTCAAAGATCCTAAACTCGCAACTGAAATCAAGAATCTGATGTTTGTATTTGAAGATATTATTTATCTTGATGATAGAACAATTCAAATGATTTTACGTGACATTGACCAAAAAGACCTTGCTTTAGCCCTTAAAAGCGTTAATGATGATGTCCAAAATAAAATATTTAAAAATATGTCTGAACGTGCTGCTACAATTATCCGTGAAGAAATGGACTATACCGGACCGGTTAGACTTAGAGATGTGGAAGCTGCTCAACAAAATGTCCTTGATGTGATTCGTAAAAAAGAAGAACAAGGCGAAATCCAACTCACCAAAGGCGGGGAAGATTATGTTTCATAACCTTAATTATCAAGTAGATATAACTTGTATTAATATTTCAAAATAACAGAGAAAATATGAAACTATGGTAAAAAAACAACCTGATTTTGTGTTTAATATAAGCCCCGGACTTAATGTCAAATCTGCTTATATTAGTAAAGATCCTATTTCTATTGAAGAATCTGTCTTTAGGCCGGATCAGTTAAATCTAATTGAAAAAATTATAAATAATGAGATTTCTAATATTGAAAATGAATATCAACAAAAATTAGAAGCTGAAAAGAAAACTGCTTGGCAAAATGGTAACCAAGCCGGTATCAAACAAACTCATAATCAATTATCTCAACAAGTTCAAAATCTGCTTAATAATCTTAATCAATTAATTAATAATTTGCAAATACAATCTGATAAAATCATTGAGAACCACGAACAAGATATTCTTACCCTAATATTAAAAATTGCTCGTAAGGTGATTGAAACTGAAATAAGTTTGAATCCTGATATTATCCTTGAAGTACTTAAAAAAAGCCTGAACCTATTAAATGAGAAA
>JBAYZJ010000152.1:0-3406 GCA_041672565.1 Endomicrobiaceae bacterium | reverse complement strand
GGAAAGTTTTATCGCCGACGAATTCAGCCTGTCTTTTACTTCATTCCAAAGAGATGAATCTCTCAATGATTTTTCGACTATTTCGTCCATGTTTCTGTTTGAAGCTATACCGAGCCTTTTAGGAGCATATGATATATTGTCATAAATTGACATAGGCAAAGGTATAGGCATTGCAAACAACATTCCTACCCTTCTTCTTAATTTTTCAGGGTTCATATCAAATATATTTTCGTCATCAAGATAAATATTGCCTTTTCTGCTGAAATTTACATTCATATCGTTCATTCTGTTCAATGTTCTCAAAAAAGAGGTTTTCCCGCTGTTAGACGGACCTATTATTGATAAAATTTCGTTTTTTACGACGTTTATATTAAGAGAATGTATCACTTCTTTCCCGCCGTAAAAACAATTTAGGTCATTGACTTTTATTTTGTCTACCATTTTCTTATTTTCCTAAAATAAATTCTTGCTATAATTGCAATTAAACTCATTGATAAAACCAACATTAAAAGAACCAAAGCCGTGCCGAAAATTATATTTTTTGGCATATTTGGTATTTGTGTCGAAATAATATACAAATGATAAGGTAAAGCCATAACCTGGTCAAACATTGATTTTGGCAGATGAGGCACATAAAAAGCCGCCGCCGTAAATAATATAGGCGCCGTTTCTCCAGATATTCTTGCAATACTTAAAATTGCCCCCGTCATAATACCAGGTAAAGCGTTTGGAAGAACAATATGCCTTATCGTCTGCCAACGACTTACACCCAATGACCAGCTGGCTTCTCTAAAAGCGTAAGGAACGCTGTTTAAAGCTCCTCTTGCCGTCGTTATTATTACAGGAAGTTCCATAATAGAAAGTGTCAGAGCTCCGGCTATTATTGATACACCGCATCCTAAAAGCATAACGAAAATGCCAAGGCCGAACAAACCGTAAACAACTGACGGAACGCCTGCCAAATTTACAATTGCAAGTTTTATAACTCTTGTTAAAAGATTATCTTTTGCATATTCGTTTAAATAAATGGCTGCACAGACTCCTACCGGAAGAGTAATCATTATTGCGCATAAAACTATTGATAATGTTCCGAGTATTGCAGGCAAAATTCCGCCGGCCCTCATACCGTCTTTAGGCATGGTTGTCAAAAACTCCCATGAAATTGCGGAGTATCCGTTTTTTACTATGTTAAAGACAATTATCAATACAGGTATTATAACCAATATGGTCGATAAAAATAATATAGTATAAGCAATTTTCTGCGACAATTTCGGATTCAATTTTAAGTTCATTATTTATATCCTAAGTAATTTAAACTTACAGCCGGCATATTTTCAAAATAATATGATCCGTAAAATAAGCAATCATGATTACATATTTTTTTCTTTTGCTGAATACTCATAATATGTTTCCTATAATCTTGCATCAATTTACTATTCCACATATCCTGAATACAGATATTCTGTTCATTATATGTCTGCCTTTTAAAACATGAACATTCCGGCGCAAAATTATAATCTTCAGCCAGTAATAATTTATACCATGGGAATTTACATATCATATTGCCGGATGTAATATTCCTGTTTCTTATGAGATCTGATAATTTGCTTGGATATTGAATAGAAATGGCAATATTTTTTTTCACAGCGTTAATAACAGCGAATTTTAGATTTTTTTCAATCTCAAATTTCACAGAACTGTCAAAGTTGTTATCATAATCAGGAGTTGCGGTGCATTTTATAAAAGAAACGCTTTCGAATTTATATTCTTTTGCGAAATTTATAATTTCATTTATTTCCTGATAATTTTCTTTCAATATTACAAAATTTATATGTAAACTTATATTTGAATTATACTTTTCTTTCAATGTATTTAACAATCGTATATTTTTTAAAAGTCTTGAATAACTTGAACCTTTTCTTATTTTTTCATATGTATTTTTTTTTGCGCCGTCTATTGAAATAATTAATTTTATATTGTGTATATTTATCAATTTTATTATTTCTTCTCTTTCAATATATTGAAAATTTGTAATAATACTTTGAGTGATTCTTTTATAATTACTTACTATTTGTAAAAAGTCTATAAATCTATCCCATAAAAAGATTTCTCCGCCTTGCCACAATATAGTGTCAAGATATGGAAGAAGATCCGTAATTTCATAGATATACTTTTCAGGTAAAAAGTAATTATATTTTTTATTTTTCTGAGTACACATAATACAATTATTTTGACATACGTCAAACAACACTATCTGTAAATTTCTTGGTTTGCTTTTCAAAACAAACTGTCCTGTCGATATTTCATATTCATTAAGAATTTTATTTTTTAAATAAATATCTTCCGGAAAAATATCCTCGTATTTTTCATAAATGCTTTTTGCCTTATTATATTTGCCATAATAATTATATATTTGCATAGAAATAACAGCATCTAAATAATTTCTCATTCCATTTTCATCCAAGCATTGTTTCAAGATAATAGTGTCCGTACAGCCTGCACTGATTATTGCAAATTTTTTCGTTCTTTTCTATTCCCAAAATATGTTTTCTGTAACTTTGCATCAATTTGCTGTTCCACATATCTTTGATGGCAATATTTTCATTACTTCCGTATTCTTGTTTCTTTAAGCATGTACATTCCGGCGCAAAATAATTATATTCTCCCAAAAACAATTTATACCATGGCAGTTTACAAACCATTCCGCTGCCGCTGTTCTTTTGCAATGTTTTGTTCTTTGTACGCTGAACGGTAATTCTTAAGCTTTTTCTAGCGGCTTTAGCTATAGCCATTTTTAAATTATTATCAATACTTTTCTGTTCATTTTTATCAAACTCGGCTTGATAATCCTTTGTATTGATACACTCATTAAAAGTTACGGAATCAAAGTTATATTTTTTGGCAAAATCAACAATATTTTGTATTTCATTAAAATTTTCTTTCAATATTACAAAATTAATATTTAAACTGATATTTGATTTATATGATTCTTTATATTTATTTAACAAATTTATGTTTCTTAATAATTTATTAAAATCTGAACCTTTTCTTATTTTTTCATAATTTTTTTTATTTACGCTGTCTATTGAAATTATCAGCCTTATATTATGAACAGACGTTAATAATTTGACAGTTTCAATATCCATAGCCTGACAGTTTGTGATAATACTTTGTGATATTCTTTTATAATTTCCTATCAAACTTACCATTTTAGTAAACTTATTCCATAAGAAGACTTCTCCTCCCTGCCATAAAAGCGTATCTAAATAAGGCAAATAATCTGTCATTTCTTTTATATATTTTTCTGAAATAACATATTTATTCTTTTCCTGATTGCACATAATGCAACTTGAATTGCATGTATCAAAAAGAACTATCTGCAAATTTTTCGGACTGCTGTTAAGAA
>JBAYZJ010000151.1:0-3413 GCA_041672565.1 Endomicrobiaceae bacterium | reverse complement strand
CATTCTCGGATTTCTTCATTACGTATCTCCGTTTTTTATTTTATATAATATTATACAAAAAAACATAGAAAAATTAATTAATAAAAGCATTTAAAATTTATTTCTTTTGAATTATACTAATAATAAGAAAAGCATTGAAAAATTATAATTTTTGGCTATATAAAAAACAGCCGCGCAAATAAGGCGATTATTATGAAAAATTTCTACAGAGTGTACATTATGATTTTTTGCAGTATTCTTGTAATTATCATATCTTCACTTGTGGTAGTACGCTTTTTTAACACATTAACCGAACATATTCAGGAACAAATAGAAATAACTCTTCATGAAATCGCCGTACAAAACGCAAAAATTTTAGAAACAAAAATTAATGACAGTTTAAATTTTTTAATGCATATTTCAGAAGAAATCGCGCCGATACTAATATCCGACAGACAAAAAGCAATGAATTTTCTGGTTAAATCAACCCAACAGATGCATTTTGACAATATGGCAATAGTTTATCCTGACGGAGAAGGCTACAATATTGACAACATAAAGCTTAACGTAAGAGACAGGGGATATTTCCAGGCAAGCATGAAAGGAGAACATCTGATATCAAACCCGATAATTAACAGAATCACCGGAGATAAAACATCCATTTTTTCGGTTCCTATTTATCACAAAGATAAAATAATAGCTGTTTTACTTACAGTTTATTCCGTAAAAAAAATGAACGAACTTCTCTCAAATCATTCGTTTGAAGGACGCTCTTATACATACATTGTAAGATCTACCGGAGATATTATCGTAAATTCAGACTATAAAACAAACTCCAAAATTATGGAAAATTTCTTTGATACTCTGCAGACTTCCGATAACAGTTCAAAAGCAATGGCAAAAATTTTACAGAAAAACATAAGAGCTAAAGAATACGGAACAATGAAATTTGACAATAAAATAAACAAATATATCTACTATTATCCGACTAAAATAAATGACTGGTACGTTTTTATAATCATACCTATAAATCTTGCCGATAATATTTTAAATTTACTGCTTGACCAAACTATAAATGTAAGCATTATAAACTTCGGGCTATATTCAGCCTTATTTATAATTATTTTATATTTTCAGTTTAAAAGCAAAAAAGAATTAATAGAAATCGCTTATACAGACAAACTGACTGGAGGAGATTCTTTTTCAAAATTTTGCATTGACGCAAATAATATTTTAAAAGAATATAATGTAAATATTTCCAAAAATGCGGCTTTTTTAAGTATTAATATTGATAATTTTAAAGCTATCAACAACATTTTCGGACATAAAGAAGGCAATAATGCAATACGTTTTATATGGGAAACGATAAATAACATAAAAATGCATGATGAACTTCACACGCACCATATCGCCGACCAGTTTTATGCTCTTTTCTATTTTGAAACAAAAAAAGACCTTATAGACCGTTTGACATATCTTTACGAAGCCCTGCAAAACTACAATATACTTGAAGAAAAAAGATATCCTATAAAAATATCGGCAGGCATATATGAAATAAACGAGAAGGGATTAGACATTAATACCATAATAGATAATGCCAACACCGCTTTAAAAACTATTAAAGGAAATTTCAACAGATTCTACGCTTTCTTTGACGAAACAATAAGAAATAAAATTCTTAACAAAAGCGCTATCGAAAACCAAATGATAGAATCTGTACAGAACAAAGAATTTATAGTGTATTATCAGCCGCGCTATGATATAACAGAAGAAAAGCTGTCAGGCGCCGAAACGACTGTAAAATGGATTAAAAAAGACGGGACTTTGATTCCGAATTCGGAATTTGCGGAATTATTTGAAAAAAACTTCTTTATTACAACGCTTGATAAATATGTTTTTTCCGCGGTATGTAAAAAACAAAAAATATGGATTAATTCGGGGCTTACAACAGTTCCGATTTCAATCAGTTTATCGAAACTTCATTTTTATAATCCAAACTCTATAAGAGACTTTAAAAAAACTGCCGAAGAAAACGGCATAGAAACAAAAAATATCATTTTTGAGTTAACGGCGGATTCCGTATTTGAAAACATCAATTTTGCAAAAGACTATGTCGCCGAATTAAGAGAAACCGGTTTTGCAATTATAATAAAAGATTTCATCATCGGACACTCATCAATGCTGTCGCTGAAAAATATTGAAACCGATATGATAAAAATGAACAAAAATTTCATAGGAAATATCAGCGAAATGCTGAACAGAAAAATAATATCAAACCTTGTACAGCTGGCTCATTCGTTTAATATCAAGGTTATAATGAACGATATTGAAAATGAAGACGAGTACGAATTTTTAAAATCAATAAAATGCGATATAATACAGGGACGTTTCTTATATTCGCCTGTCGAAAGCAAGGAATTTGAAAAATTACTTTTTGATATGCAGTCGTATAAAAAATATAAATAAAATCAAAAAATATGGAAAAAACAAACGCGATAAGAATATTAGATAAAAATAAAATAAACTATAAGACACATTCTTATGTGCATACTGACGCTATAAGCGGAATTGAAGCAGCAGCCGCTCTTAATCAAAATCCGGATCATGTTTTTAAAACTCTTGTAACAACGGCAAAATCAAGACAACATTACGTTTTTATGATACCCGTGGCAAAAGAACTTGACCTTAAAAAAGCCGCGGCAAGCGTAAACGAAAAATCCGTTGAAATGCTTAAGTTAAAAGATTTATTCCCTTTAACGGGATATGTTCACGGAGGATGCTCTCCGATAGGAATGAAAAAAGTTTTTACGACTGTTATTGACTCTTCGGCTCAAAATTATGAAACAATCATTTTCAGCGCGGGGAAAATAGGTTATCAGATTGAGACAAGTTTAGGCGGACTTCAGAAAATCATAAATATAAGACTTGCCGACATTATCATCTGACAAAGATTAAATTTAATCTTGAATTGATATTGCCGCTGCAAAATTACTGTAAAAAAATGTCTCTGGCTGACTGGTTCAGAGCAACATAATCGACTTTGCCGTTGCCCATCAAAACCATTTCTTTTAAAATTTTTATTTTCTTTGGAACAAACAATTCGCTTAATCCCTGTTCTTTAAACCCCGACGTAATTTCGTTAAAAGCCGTTCCTTCCCTTGTTGTAAATAAAACAAGCTGTTCCCCTTTCTTTTCATCGGGAATCGCCACAACGGCATGTTCAAAACCGTTCCATATTTTCAGTATGCTGGCCTCAACAGCCGTAAGAGAAATCATTTCGCCGGCTATTTTTGCAAATCTTTTGGCGCGCCCTTTTATTTGTATAAAACCTTCTTCATCAATAGAAACTATATCGCCCGTATCGTACCAGCCGTTTTCCGGAGGGACTATAACTCCCGGATTTTCAACTCTTATATAGCCGAGCATTACGTTTT
>JBAYZJ010000150.1:0-3419 GCA_041672565.1 Endomicrobiaceae bacterium | reverse complement strand
CTTTTGTTGTCTGTTATAATAATTCGCCTGTAATGATTTTATTGTCTGGTTTATTACATCAAAAGCAGTATTTATTCTTTCCTGTTCGTCTATTAACATTCCGAATCTTTTCAAATTATCAAAATATTCTTCTTTGTTTTCCAACCCTCTTATTATATCGGTTTTATCTTTTGATGCCGAAAAATATTCCGCACCGGTTAATCTTCCGGCTTGTAATAGTTTATTCATTACTGTATTTTTAACAACTTCGTCTTTTGAAGCTGCAAGCCATTTTGTACTTACCTGTCCGTATGCACCTTCAAGATATATCGCTTTAACTCCGTATTTTGTATCAAACAAATCTATTATATTATTAATGTTTTTCTGGACCTCAGGATGACTGTGTAAATCCTGTATATTAATAACGATTTTATCACTGCCCTCATAATTTGCCGATGTTATCTTTCCAAAACTATACGGGAGATTAAAATCTTCAAAAACTTGTTTAAACTGAGCAGTTGCTCTTGTATTGTCTATAACCATGGCAACAGCCTGCCCGTATACGGCTGTTAACAAGAAACAGTTAACAACAATAATCGCCGTAGTCTTCATAAATGTCATAGACATTAACCATTGCTCAGCCTGTCTGGCTGCAATAATGAGTTTTTTTCTTGTTATCAAGCCTTTTAATAAGTTTTTAAATATATTCATTTCATCCCCCTGTTTTTGCATTATTAACGCAAAAACAGCTCGGCTTTATAAAAGCCGAGCTATTATTTTTTTATTATTTATTATATTTATAATGATATTATCGTCTGACATTTTTCTTCTGCTCAATAAAATAGCCAACAATAACATCATTATTACATTTGTTTCAACAATTAAATTTAAATTTTGTAAATTTAGAGATCGTAAAATACCGTAATCAAATAAAACAAATCTATCTACGTAAGAAATATATTTATTCGATTTTATTATTTTCGTCTTGCTTATTTGTAAATTATTTATACTGCCAGGCAAAATAGAATATCCCAAAGACGCTTTTGCGCTGCTTCCTTCGTCATTACTATTGTTTTTCTGTTTTTCCGCGCCTTTAGAACTAACCTGCGTATTTTCTATAAACATTTTGGATATAATATCAACAGGCAAAGATGAAATATAAAAAAAATGAGATATTAACGTATCTGCAGAAACCTTAGCAGATTCCAAAATTGAAATATTATTATTAATTCTTACTATCCCTAAAGAACTTAAAATTATACAGCAAAGAACACCGCAAGCTAAAAGCTTACGGAGTAAAACCGATTCATTTTTAATTAAAAATTTTATAATATACATAAAATAGTCCTGACAAAAGTATAAATCATATTATAAATTATGTCAACAACTTTACAAAACACCTTGTTCTGCTATCAAATCAGACAAAAGGCTATTCACATCAACATCGCTTAAATCAGAATTATTTTCAGCTATTTTCTGTTCTACAAAAGAAGCAAGTGAAATTATCTTTGTTATATCATTAGACGTTGGTTCTTCTTCGGCAGTTATTGTTATCCATTCTCTTTCATTAATCAAAATCGTAACCGTATTATCCTGAGCATTCCATGTTGCAACCAATTGACCGTCGCTATAAATATTTTTAGTAATGATTCTTTCATTGAATGTTTCATAAACAACTTCTTTATCAGCATTGTACCATTGCGTTGTCTGAGTTGTTCTGTCAAACACATAAATTAAAGTATCACCGTTCCAATTATAATCTTTTGTTATATTACCATCTTCATCTTCAGTTACAGTCTGTCTGCCTTCATCATCATAATATGTTTTTGTATTATCCTGTAAATTTTCAACGTAATCAATAACTTTATTCCCTTCTGAATCTTCTTTATAATAATATTGTTCCCAAACTTCATCGTCATTGCCCATGACCTTATCTATCGTACCGTCATCATTATAAGTTATATTCTTAAACGTAGTATACAATTCAGTACCGTCTATATCATATACGGTTGTTTCTGAAGTGCTGCCGTCAGCCGCCAAATTCGTTGTATACAATAATTTTGACCCCTGCCAATAATATTTTTTTATTACGACGTCTTGATCATTTTTAGTAACAGTTTCTTTACCGTTTTCATAATATGTTTTTTCTTTCGTAAGGACATTTATAACAGATGTTAAGACTTTATTTCCCTGATCATCTTGATCATAATTATATTTAATAGTTGTTATACCATCACTATCTGTAATATGAGTCGCCAAACCTTCTTTATCAAAATATGTAGTTGTATTAACAATTTCACCTTTTGTATTTAACTGATAATCTTTTTTTGTAACGAGCAATCCCTGTCCCGAAGTAGAGTCGCTGTTTTTTACTACAGCTAAATTTTTCCCGTCACCGTATTCATAACTGACATCTTCGTATTGATAGGTAGCCAATATATAACCATCTGCATCATATGTAGCCATTTCTCTTCCGTACTGATCATATGTCGTCTTTTCTTTTGTCATTTCATCAACGACATAACTTATAGTCTTTCCGAATAATCCGTAATTATATGTTTTTGTTTTATTCATGTCTTTGTCATATTCAATAGCAGTATTACCTTCGCCGTCCAAAGCCTTATATCCTATAATTTCATCGAATTCATTTTTAACTTCATATAAATTGCTGCTTCCTTTAATGGCTGTTGTAGTTTTTGTTAAATTACCAAGAGAATCTTTTTCTTTTGTAACACCTCCCAATGAAAACGTCATTGTTCCGTCTTTCGCAACACTGAGCGTCATTTTGCCGTCAGGAGTATAATACATTCTTGTACCGTCTGAATCAGTTGCTGCAATAGGTCTGTTAGGCAATATGCTGGCCATCTCTTTTGGTTTTGCAAAATCTCTTAAATCAGCCATGGTTCTGCCTTCAGGACCGAAAGAATAAGGTTGAGGAGATTCAAAAAAAGAAGCCTGCGAATTACTCGCAAGAAATAAAATTGATATAATCAAGACTTGTATTTTTTTCATAAGCACCTCCAATCTCTCTACTGTAATTATACATACTATATATAAAATTTAGTAGAAAAAATTGTGAAAAAATTGTAAACTTTTAAACTAATTTATTATATTTTGAATCATACATTTCGTATATTTCAAAAGTAACTTCATCTACAACTAAAGGCATATTTGCAGGAGGAAGAACTTCTCTTCCTAAACAAATAACATCAAGCCCGTCTATATTCTCTAATCTCATTTTTTTATCGAACAAGACATATCTGTCACCAAATTCATCAGTCAATACAAATACGCTTATATCTTTACCATCTAAAGTTTTTCTATTTTCAACGGAAACTTTACCTTTTGCTACATCAAACAATATAGGCTTATTAAGAATTGCATTTACTTCTACTCTTGTTTTATTTTTCTTCAAAGATTTTTCTCTTATCTTCTCGCTT
>JBAYZJ010000149.1:0-3420 GCA_041672565.1 Endomicrobiaceae bacterium | reverse complement strand
AACAAATATAAGTCTTTTAAGTACAATACGAATATAGTCTCAAAGAGAATCCAAGAAGATTTTAATCCGTCAAAAAAACAGATTGAACAAACTTTAAACAAAATATCGGACATAGCAAAAAAGAACCAATTGTTCGGGAAAAAGACGACGGTCTCAACAAATAATGACAATTCTTTGTTTGAATCTTCAGTTCTGCTGCCGATAAAACTTACCGTTGAAAACGGTGAAAATAAAATCTCAATAAATAAATCATTTCTTAAAGCATTGGCGGTACAAGACGAAAATCTTATAGAAACCGTTATACATTTGCTTTATTTTTATTATTCGCTTGAACAGAACACGGAATTATTTCAGGAATTTATAAACAATAACTATGATAAACTTCTTCAGATATATTCAATTAACGCCAAAATACAAGAATCTAATAACGGTTTTTTTACAAAATTTCAAAATAAAATAAAAAATTTTATCAACAAATTTACAAACTCAAACTTCACAAGGCAAAATATTTCTCTTGAAAAATTTAAAAAGCTTTCAGAATCATATATAGAACCTGACCAGCTTTACATGATAGAAGCGTTAAAACAGGCGGAACTTTCAAAACAATCTAAAAAATTTTTAAAAACATTTGTCCAGCCTCCTGTCGGAGCTTTTATTATTAATGATGACAGCTTCACGGGAAAAGCTTATAATCAGGATAACAGCGTACTTCACGCCGAAACTCTTACCATTATAAACTTCCTGCAGAATACGATAATACAGGAAGAGCTTATGCCTGACGGTAAGTTAACCACAAAAGGAAAACAGTTGTATTCTCTTCTCGAACTTGCATTTTTAAACGGACAAAACATAGGAAATAAAATCTTTCAAAATAAACCTATAATTCTTGAAAATCTTGGAATTCATATAGAATACGCCAAGAAGAGAACGATTGACGACGTCTTTAATGAAACAAATACGGTCCTTAAATTTGTAGACGACCAATTAGACAACCCTTTAAAAACAGCATCTTTATACTGCACTCTGGCTCCTTGCAATAAATGCCTGAAAACGATGAAACTTTTAGGAATAGAAAAATTGGCATACGGTTCATCCTCAGTAAACAAAACGCACCACGGCATAAACAGTCTGGCTGAAAAAGGCACCGTTGTACAAGAAAATCTTCTCAAAGACGAAACAGACAAATACATAACAAATTACAGGTTTATGAATTCTTCAATATTAAAAACCAATGCGGCTTCACTAGTTCAGTTTCTGCAAAGGACTTTGTCTTCACTATTTAAAAAACCTGACAGAAAGCTTAAAAAACAATTATACTCCAACATACGAAGCCTCGGATTGGAAAGAACATTAGAAATAATAAAAGATTTCCAATTAAACATTGATTGGAACAGCTTTTTAAAAAATGAAGATTTGTCAAAACTCAAAATATTTTTAGAGAGAATAGACGCGTGGAATGATCCTGCAAAAAGAGCCGGCATGATTTATGTTATGAAAAACAATATCAACGCCTTTACAGAAAAAGACAAAATTTATTTTGAAGATAAAAAAGGAAGACGTTTCAATTTTTACATAAATTCTGACAGTCATTTTACGGCATCAAATGAATACATGTCAAAAATGAAAATATTATCAAAAGTAAAAAATTTCGCAGACGTAGATGATAACATCGCTTTAAGAAAATCAAAATTTAATGAAGAAATGTCGGTAATTTTTTCGACATTAAATTTATACGGAACCGCGCAGCCTATAATTATCACGGGAAATACTCTTGTTGAGACAAACGTAAGGCTTAAACCTCTCGGAGAAGTTATAAATACAATCATGCCTTCTTTGTACATAGAAAATGCGGCGCTGGAATATGATTACGTAAACGGAGAATTTATTGAAAACACAAATTATATGAATAACATTGCTAAATCTTTTATTGACCAGACAACTATTTCAGACATCAAAGCGACAATGTCAAAAGTAAAAGGAAAATGGTACAGCCTTTTCACCGGTTTTGTTTTCAATACAAAAGAAATAAGGAATAAGCCGGATTTATCATATAAAGAACTTATCGAAGCTGCGATATCAGACCAAAAACATTCGGAACCGTTAAACTTCTTAATGGCAAGAGCAGGAATAGAAGTAAAAGACAAAACGGAATTTTTTAATTATTACGGTTCTTTAAGCAGAGACAAAGCTATGAATGAAATAAACAAATTTTACAATCTGATGATGATTATAGATATTTCTGAAACGAAAATGTTAGACGTTATGGAAACTCTTTCTATCCTTGAAATGGCGAGATTATATTTATCAAAAGATCCTGCAGATATAAAAGAAAGAAACAGCGTAATTATAGATATTAATAAAATTGAAAATAACGAACAGCTTAAAACAGATTTGCACAGTAATGTGAGAGTGGCAATAAGTCCCGTCAGACCGTCGCTCGTCAGAGCAAAGGTCGCGGATTATTACAACAGAAAGATTAATCAGAAATATCCTAATATAATGGCAAGAAGCGCGGGACAAACAACAATTACAATATACAAAAAAGATATTACTAAAATGATTCCTATACAACATGCAATCTCGCAGGGAACGCCCGGCGAATATATTATATATACGGGAGATGAATTCGGTACGACAGGCGTAGATTATCCTATATATCTGCTGCAGCAACAGCAAGGCAACGGACAAATGGTTGTAATAAACACAAACGGACAGCAATTTGACGGAACATTTATATCTTTAAGTTCCCTGCCCGAATTTTCAAAGAATGTTGATTCGGCCGCAAACATAAACAGAAGCGTTATTTTACAGAAAAAAATATTAGAAATTGTTGAAAATAATATATGGCAAATAGCAGTCAATCCGTCTTTTCAGCCAGACAATATAGCCCAGGAATTAAAAAACAGACTGCTCTCTCCTGCCGTGATAGAAATAAACCGGCAGCCTCAAATGAAAAATATTGAAGATTTATTAAAAGCAGGATAGAGTTAATATATAAGACTCATAAGATATCTTGTAATAACGGTAAAACTGTCTGTTATTACCAAAATTCCTACAAGAATAAGCAAAAGACCCGTTATAATTTCAATAACTGCGTAATATTTTTTTATTGAATTAAATAAAGACACAAACTTATTTATAAATAATGCGGTTAATATAAAAGGAATACCGAGCCCGAAAGAATAAAAAATAAGCAAAACCGCCCCGTCAGCTATTTTTCCCTGAGTTGATGCTAAAATCAATATTGAAGAAAGTATAGGCCCGACACAGGGAGTCCATCCTACCGCAAATGCGCAGCCTATAAGGAACACGCCTATATAATTAATTCTTTTTCCGGCAGTTTTTGTAAAAGAAATCTGCTTATATAAAAATTTTATTTTAAAAACGCCGGTCAAATGCAGCCCGAAAATTATTATTACA
>JBAYZJ010000148.1:0-3431 GCA_041672565.1 Endomicrobiaceae bacterium | reverse complement strand
ATTTTTTATATTTATTTTATCCTGAGTGACAGAATTTAGATTTATAGAGAGAGATTTAAACAGTTCTTGCAGATTATTATAAAACGATTCATCAGATTTAAACTTGTTAAGAGCTTCCTTTATAGTCATTAGTTCTCCTTACTTACAATAAACCAGACCAGTAAATCTACATTTTCAGGTTTATAGTAGTTATCAATGTTTTGATTATTTTTGATTAAGTCGATTGCTTTTTTATTACCTGTGGCAAGCCCGGTTAAAAGATTTGGGACAGCCTTGTCTTTGTTTGTGTTTAGATAAGATTTTAATGAATCTGATAAGCTTTGTAAATAAAGACAGTTTTCTTCATCTATACTGTCAGGGATATAGCGGTCAAAGTCTTTATGTTCGGATAAAAACTCTAAGACTTCCTTTTGATTAAGCAGGAGTTGATTACCCTCTTTATCAATAAAAACAAGGTCGTATCTTTTATAAATATGATTAACTGCCTTTGGAGGTCGGGCAGGTTGAGCCAGCAAAGCAATCAAACCATCCTGAGAATACTTTGCTTTAAAACCTGTAAAGACCGCCTTAGGCATATCTTTATATTTTGAGTTTTGTTCTTCTAATTCCTTCGTTAAGTCCTGCCTGAACTCTTCAAGAGAAAGGTTATTACAGCCTAAGCCCTTGTCATTTGTTTCAATCTCGTCCCAGGAGTTTTGCATTTGTTTGAGCATCTTTTGATTTAGTTTATCTTCAAAATCAAGATCATTTGCCAGCTCTGCAAAATTAGGAGTAAACTTAAGGTCAACCTCAGCACCTGCCAGTATCATAGTAGCCATTTTTTGTTCTATGCGTTGCTTGAGGTTAAGATATTGGTCAACATCCTCTGCAGCCCAGTAGTTTATACCAAAAATCTGTTTGTTTGGAGAGCCGAGACGATCAATACGCCCCATTCTCTGAATAACCCTTACAGGATTCCAGTGTATATCGTAATTTATAACCATATCGCAGTCTTGCAGATTTTGACCTTCACTTAATACATCAGTAGCAATTAAGATATCAATCTGATGATTTATCTTTTCATAAGTCTTTTTATCATTGTCTTTTAACCAGATTTTCCATTCCTCGTATTGTTCTGTTAAAGGCATATTTTCTGCACTTGGAGTAAAACACCATTCTTTTTCAATAAAAAGCTTTGTAAAAGGTGCAAACCTCTCTAAAAGAGGTTCATAATTATTGTGCCTGATACCAGCTATATCTGATTTATAAGTATCACCACTGACACAGGCTATCTTACAGAAACCTCTGCCTTTTAGCTGAGTATAAAGATAATTTGCAGTGTCTGAATATCCTGTAAAAATTAAAACTTTTTTATTAGAGTGTTTTTGTTTTTCAATTATTTCATTAATCAGTGACTGGAGTTTATCATCTTTAGTTTGATGTTTTTTTGTGCTTGTTAGTTCTTTTTCTATCAAATTATTAAACATTTCAAGATTGCAATTAAGCATTTGCAACTTTTCAATATCTCTATTTAAGTCATTCTTGAAATCATCAAGCTTATTATAATGCTCAATATCAGATATACTTACAGGTCGTTTTTTACCAATGCTGAGTTCGTCAATCTCGTCAAAGTCATCATAATCGGTATAATCTTCTTCTATAGTTATATCTGTTTTAGTCTCTTCATATTGAATTATCTTATTTAAGGCATTTTGATGATGATTTAAGAGTTTTTCAATGGTTGTCTTAAAAGAAAACCATGAAGATTCAAGCCTTTTAACTAATAATATATACATCATCTTAACTAAAAATCTGTCTCTTTGCCTTTCATCTCTGATGGTCTTCACCTCTTTTGCCTGTTCTATGTAAAATGATGGCAGATATGCAGATAATAAAGGAGGGAAATTTTGAATAAGCTCTTCAAAAGTCTCAATGTTGCCAATATGCTTTGGAGTAACAAAGATATTCTTAGGAGCTGTTTTTTGGGGGAAAGTTAAAGCTTGGTGCTGAGATGAAACCATTGCTCTGGTACGAGCCACAATCAAAGAGTCAGTTAAGTTAAAGAAATCTAAAGGTAAAGCCTTTATAAAATGAGAAATGTTGAGATTATTCTTACTCTCTCTCCATTTTTTAAATTCAGCCTGTGCATTTCTAAAGATATAATCAATGTCTCTGATAGAATGAGTATCATAAAATCCTCTGCTATCTCCTTTTGTAATTATCTTAAACTGATTTCTAATATCTGTAAGTGTGTTGTTTATCGGAGTGGCACTCAACATTAAAACCTTTATATCACTGTTTTTTTCAAGTATTTGTTCTACCAGAAATTTATATCTACCTGACTTGGAGTTTCTTAGATTATGACTTTCATCAATAACAAGAAGCTTTGGCTTGTCATTACAAAAATATTTATCTTCTCTGTCCTGATAAGTTTCTAACCTTATATCCTGTAAATCTGTATGAAACCGGATAAAATAATCAAGCCTGTCCTTTTCAAAACGGGAATTTTGATGCTGTCTGTATCTGTTCCAGTTATGAAAAAGCTTCTTTGGACATAATAAAATAATCTCCCTGCCCTGTAACTGATAAAATTTCATCACAGCCAGAGCTGTCCAGGTCTTACCCAAACCTACCGCATCAGCAAGAATAGCTCCATTATAATCCCTCAACATCTTAATCAAACTCAATACGCCCTGCTGTTGGAAATCATATAAAGCAGTGTAAACCTTTGTGTCTCTTAACCTGCCAACCTGATTGTTAAACTCAGGAGTGTCCTTATCTGAACTAATCTGACTGTAAAATAATTCAAATAAAACTTTATAATACAATTCCTTTGGAGTGTATTCATAATATATCTTTGACATCTCTTCAATCAGATATTTCTTAAAATCAACTTTCTTTTCCCTACGCTTAGTGACCTGAATAGTTTTTTGACTGTGTGCCTGATTACTCTCAAAAAGACTATCAAACCACCTTTTTAACTCTGTAAATTGATTATTATTGCCTGATTCTGCAATACTAAGCTCTATATTGCCGGCAGTCTTTAACCCTATACCCGCCTCAGTCAGATTTGAACTTCCGGAGATAAAAGAATTATGCCTCTCATCTTCCCTGGAAAGATATAAATAAAGCTTTGCATGACAAAAGTTTGGTTCTAATGTCTTTAATTCAACCTTGTTTTGCTTGATAAAATTAACTGCTTTCTTGGCTGTAATACTTAAGTTTAAGGCTGTGTCTATACTTATATTTTCACTCAATAAGTCAATAGACCTGAAAACCTCTTCACCTCTATTGACTATATCACCTAAAACAAACCTGAATTTTTTTATATTCTTATTTAAGACATCAGATAGATAAGCCAATGCACCTATCGTAAAATAACCTGTAACCACATCTAACTCGCCTGAATCTGTCCATTGCTTTATGTATTGACCAATGGTTTTTTCATTATT
>JBAYZJ010000147.1:0-3486 GCA_041672565.1 Endomicrobiaceae bacterium | reverse complement strand
ATAAAAAGACCCGAAACCAAAAAAGAATACGCATATAAAATTGCGTCTAAAACAGTTTGAAACATACTGGCTATCAAAAAGGCTATTACGCCGATAATAAGAGTAACAATTTGTGATAATCTTACTAAATTTTTTCCTGAAATATCCTTAATAAAATATTTGCTGATAATATCATTGAGAAGACTTCCGGAAGAAGCCATCAAACAGCTGTCAGCTGTGGACATAATAGCGGAAAAATAAGAAGCGATAACAATTCCCCCCACTCCGACCGGCAAAATATCTCTTATAAGAAGAGGAACGCCCATTTCAGGTTCAGCCAACGGGAATAAAACTCTGGCGCACATTCCAAGAAGAACGCCTATAAAAGCCATTACCGGATATTCAAAAAATCCGGCTATATACCACGCCTTTTTTGCTTCTTTTTCATCCCGGCAGGCAAAAAAACGCTGATAAATAGTCATACCGACAAGCCAAATCGGAATAATAGTAATCATCCAGTTAAAAAAAGTTATAAAGCTGATATTTGATAAAGACCAAAATTGAGCCGGCAGTTCTTTGAATAAAACAGAAAAACCGCCCAACTTAATAATGGTAATAGGAAAAGTAATAAACAAAAGACCTGATAAAAGAATTATCCATTGAAATGTATCGGTATAAATAACGGCTTTCAGTCCGCCTATCGCCGTATATAAGATAGTAATGACTGCAATGGTTAAAAGAGAGAACATAAAAGGCGAAAGTCCTAAAATTTCGTTTGGAAAAAGGGTTCCGCTGGCCAATTTTGCTCCGGCTAAAATCTGGGCGCCCGAAAAGCCTAAATATCCGATAGATGTTATAACAGCCGCCACAAGAGCGACTTTGTTCCCATAATGATACCGGAGGAAATCAGGATAAGTAAACATTTTATGATGCTTATCTAATTTTTTAATTTTAGGAATAATAAAGACGGCGCTGAGCCATGCGCCTATGAGTCCCGAAAACAAAAGCCAGCTGCCTGAAAGCCCCATAGTAAAGCCAAGACCTCCAAGACCTATGGAAAAACCGCCGCCGACATCCGTAGCAACAACGGAAAGTCCTACATGATGAGCGGGTATTCCGCGTCCTGCGACATAGTAGTCTTCAGAAGAACTGTTTTTTTTGAAATGATAAAAACCGATACAAAGAACGGCAACCATATAAACTGTGAAAATTACATAATCAAGTACATCCATATATATATGGTATAAAAATATAATAAATAGTACAAGAAAAAGTTAAAAAACTTTAAAATGAGCAAATAATATACCGGTAATTTGCAGCGTTTTTTTTATTCACAAAGTAATTTGATTTTTTATAAGCCCTGAGAAAGGAAAGAATAACATAAAGAACGGAATAAGACGTATCCAAATTAATAAGAAACAGATTATAAAATTAAAATACAAATAAAAAAACAAGAAAATTGATTCAAAAACTATTTTATATTTTTCTGCTGTCGTATGCCCAATGCAGTACAGCCTGACGCTGTTTTCTGCGACAATTTAAATCGCCGCCGGAACAGTTGTTTTTTATCTGCGCAATATGGCGTTTAATCGCTATCCATCTTTTAATCTGTCTTTCGTCATCTTCATGTCTTCTGCCCATAAAATACCGGCAGTACCACTGAAACCAGCCTCTGGGGTCATCAGGATGTATCCAGCCTTTTTGACGCCATACGGATAAAGGCTGACTTGCATTTACTCCAAAAAAATTAAGTTTCGGATCATGTTTCTCAGAACATAATTTTGCTTTGCTGAACCATTCATCAGGAAATTCCGATAAACAATCGGTCATATATTTACCGCCGAATATTCCGAGTTCCAACATCTCTTTAGGAGTTAATTCCGGTTTGAAGTTTTTATCAAAATTTTTGCCGGAATCTTCTGAAAGTATATATACATAATTTTTCTGCATTTTGTCGTTGACTATAATTTTTTTCATATTTACCCCATAAACGAAGAGATTTTTGTAAACGTATTCAATTATCTTTTGTCTTGATGGTTATCAACAATATTGTTACTGTAAAAACTGACAAACAAAAAGCAACAGTTGCAATGATGATTGGATATTGTCCGTCAAACCCAACCGCAGAAAGATGTTTTGCAAGAATAGCGCCGTATCCCCAAATAAGCACAAGCCCGTACGGTAAAAAACGGTCTTTCAACATACGCCATAAACCGATACCGGTTCCTGTCAAAAGAGCCATGACTGTCAAAAAAACTTCTGAAATACCGCTACCGTTCCATCCGATATAAACTAGAAAAACTATAACATTTGCAATTGCAGCTACCGTAATCCAGCCAAAATAAACGCTAAACGGCAACCGCATAAACCAACGCTCTTTTGGAGCAAGAACATTAGTGCGTAAAATATCGGCAATTTTAATAAGTGTAAAAAAAAGCCCTGCCATTATAATGAGGGAAAGCCATATTAAATCGTAATGCCAGGCAAATAACCACAAAGCATTTAAGAGCGCATTAACAATAAAGATGCGGTTTAATTTCTCTGCCAATTCATTTTTATTGAGCCTCAATTGATAAATGACATACATTCCAAGAAGCAAATAAATGATACCCCATATAGAAAATGCATATCCGGCAGGCGCAAACAGATTAGGATAATTGTAAGATATTTCTCCGGTAGTTCTGCCGCCGAGAGGAAGAAAGACAGCCATATAATTGACTGCTATCATAATAACATAAGAGATAACCGTTACTATCTTGATAGTCTTTGTATTCATAAATTCTATTCTTATTAAAACAAATGATTTACTCTTGATGATTCATACAGATACAAAATAAATTACCTTGGCATAATCGCAAATACACCCCAGCCGAGATATTCACGAGTATAAGAGGCGTAACGTTCCGGTTCGGATGTCAGTTGAGCCCGAACATCTTTTGCTAACTCATCATTTGGATTTTCTTCAAGCCATTTCCTCATAGTAAGCCATTTAGCCGCCTCGTATCTGTCCCAACCGTCTTGGTCAGCCAAAACCATTTCAACAACATCATAACCAAGATTTGCGAAAGATGCAACAAGTTTTGGAAGAATTAGAAAATCAGAGATTGAATGAGCTAGACATCCTTTAGCGACTTCTTCAGTAGGCGGTATTTGGCGCCAGTAAGGCTCTCCGATAAGGATAATTCCTCCTTTACGTAAGCTGCGCTCAAGAAGTTTGGCAGTACCTGCAACTCCGCATCCTATCCAAGTAGCGCCTACACAGGCTGCCACATCAACCTTTTCGTCAGAAACATATCCGGCGGCATCTCCATGGATAAACTTAACTCTATCGGCAACACCGAGCTCTTCAGCGCGGAGTTTCGCCTGCTCGCTAAATAAGCCACTCATATCTACGCCTGTACCTGTAATTCCGTAATCACGCGCCCAAGTAGACAACATCTCTCCTGAACCACAGCCGAGGTCAAGCACGCTTGTACCTTTTTCCATACGCAATGCTGCGCCCAGAAC
>JBAYZJ010000146.1:0-3488 GCA_041672565.1 Endomicrobiaceae bacterium | reverse complement strand
CTTTTGCCGTCTTCTATTCCCGGCACGTCTTCAAGCCTTACTTCTATCCCCGGTAAAACTCTCCCGACTGTATCGCGTTTGCAGTACATCTGCGTATTTACTGAAATCACGGGAGCAGTTTCAGTTGCTCCGTATCCGCCCATTACTCTTACGCCGAAATTGTCAAAAAACTTTCTGACAGTGTCTTCTTTTAATTTTTCCGCGCCTACAACCGCTATTTTAACCGAATAAAAATCATAAGCGTGGGCAGCTTTTGCATAACCGTTAAAAAAAGTATCCGTACCGAATATCAAAGTTGAATTTGTATCATAAATAAGCTCTGGTATCACTCTGTAATGAAGCGGAGACGGATAATAAAAAACTTTAACTCCTGATAAGAGAGGCAGCATCATGCCGGCCGTAAGCCCGAAAGAATGAAATATAGGAAGCACCATAAAAAAACTGTCAAAAAGACTGTACGGTAAAACGCTGCTGACCTGATTTGTATTAGCCTGTATATTTTCGTGGCTTAAAGCAACGCCTTTCGGAACGCCTTCAGAACCGCTTGTAAATAAAATTACGGAAGGATTTTCCGGATTTCTTAAAGGATTGCTTTTTTTATAATATTCCCTCGGAAAAAATGACGCAATAAGCCCCGTAAGCTTATCTTTTAATTTTATACGCCTTTTTATATCTTCAAGATAAATTATTTTTATCCCTTCTTTTTCCATAGCTTCTATAACTTCGCCGAATTCTATTTTTGCTATAAATTCCCTTGAAGTGTAAACATTATTTATTTTAGCCGCTTTACAGCAGGAAAGCATATTTTTTATGCCTGTTGAGAAATTAAGCATGCACGGAATTATCCCAAAAGCCTGAAAACCAAAAAAAGTGGCTATCGCCGCAATGGAATTAGGAAGCATAAAACCGGCATATTCTCCGGGTTTGCTGAATTTAAGAAACTGCTTTCCAAGCACAAAAGACATTGTAATCAAAGTTCCGTAACCTATAGGTTTTCTGTTTATATCTTCAATGATTTCTTTTTTTCTTCCGACAAGTTTTGAAGCGTCAATCAAAGAATCAAAAATAGTTTTCTTTAACGAAGCCGAAAAATATTTGGCGTTCGTCAATATGTCGTAAAGTTCTCTTGTGATCGCTTTTTTTCTCTGCCCGCCGCGCAAAGAATCGGGTATTTTAAACTTTACCGGAGGAAAAACGTTTACAGTTACTTTGCTTTTAGGACGGACTTTAAATTTGCTTCCGAAATGAGAAAACAAAGAATACTGGCTTCCTTCTATATATATAGGAACTATTTTCGCATTGCTTTTATCGGCGATAACCGCAGGACCGGGATAAACTTTCATAATTTTCCCCGTCGTCGTTATTCTGCCTTCAGGATAAATAACGACTCTGCTGCCTTTTTTTACTTCTTCTATTATTGATTTTACAGCCATAGGTTTTGTCGAATCAACGGGAAAAAATTTTGCCAGATGAAGGAAAGGTTTTACCCGCCATTTTTTCGCTACAAGAGGGCTTATCGTAAAACACAATTTTTCAGGAATAAACGCCCATATTAAAACGGCGTCAAGAAAAGAATTGTGATTCGCTATAAATAAAACGTTGCCTTCAAGATTTGTAAGATTTTCAAGACCGTTTACTTTTACGCCTATAAAACGTTTTATAATAGAAGATATTATTGTTCTGTTGAATAATAAATTTATAATTTTTTTCATCTTATATGAAAAAGCCCCTTTGCAATTTGGGCAAGCCCGGCATAATCCGTTGCGCCTGTTCCTGTTATCGGTATTTCTTCAAGAATTTTTATCTTTGAAGGAAGAACAAATCCTTCCGTTGAACGGATATCCTCATTGTTTTCAAGTTCTTCAAGCGTCGCATGACCGTTTGTTGTAAAAAGAACTATTATTTTTTTATTGCCGCGGACATTTACAACGGCATGTTTATGTTTCGGCCATACCGATGAAACAGCCGTTTCTATAGAGGTAAGTGAAACTGTTTCGCCGTTAATTTCAGTAAATCTTTCTATTTTACCTTCCACAAAAACAAATCCGTCTTCATCTATTTTCACTATATCGCCTGTATCAAACCATTCGTCGGAAGATATATTAAGAATGCCGTCTTTTATATAACCGTTTGAAACGTTAGGTCCTTTAACCGCAAGCCGTCCGCCTGATGACAAACCGTTCATCTGATCAAGTTTGTATTCAACCGAAGGCAGAAAACGGCCGACGCTTCCTTTTTTAAAATACATAGGAGTATTTACCGCAAGCGTTGAAGAAGTTTCTGCCGTTCCGTAAGCTTCAAAAATTCTGACGCCGAAATTTTCTTCCCAAGCTTTAACCGTTTCTTCCCTGAGTTTTTCAACTCCCGCTATTACAAAACGAACAGCGTAAAAATCATAAGGATGCGCCGTTTGCGCATATCCGTACAGAAAAGTGTCCGTCCCTAAAATAACCGTTGAGTTCGTATCGTAAACAAGTTCCGAAACGGTTCTGTAATGAAGAGGCGAATGATACATAAACACTTTTATTCCCCTGAGCAGAGGGAAAAGCATTCCGGCAACTATCCCGAAAGAATGAAAAACAGGCATAGCGTTAAAAAAACTATCCTGTATGCCGAAATCCATAACGCTTGAAAACTGCGCTCTTAAGGCCTGTATATTTTTATGGCTTAATACAACGCTTTTTGATTTTCCCGTATCGCCGGTTGTAAATAAAACAACGGCAGGGTTTGAAATATCAGCTTTTTTATTTATTATTTTATAATAACGTCTCGGAAAGAACGACATAACATATGCAAAAAGTTTTTCGGTAAATTTAAAGCTGTTTTTCAAATCTTCCGCATAAAATAATTTTATGCCGCTGTCGGAAAGTTTTTTCTCTGCGCTTTCAAGGCACGATTCGGATATAAAAGCTTTTGAAGTATAAATCTTTTTTATCCCCGTATTTTTAACGCATGAAAGAATATTTTCCGGAGTATCCGTATAGTTTAGCATACACGGAACTCTGTTGACTGAAGATAAAGCAAAAAATATTTCAACCATTGTTTTTGTGTTTGACATCATAAGCCCGACATATTCGCCTTCTTCAGTTTGTTTGATGATTTTCCCCGCAAAGGCAAAAACAGCGCCGATTAAAGAACCGAAAGTTATCGGCTGTCTGTTCATATCGTCAATAATTTCTTTGTTCCTGCCGACAAGAAGAATTTTTTGTATTAAAGAATAAAAAATAGTATTGCTTTTTGAATTGCCGGCAAACTTCATTTCGCACATAACATCATAAAGCTTAGTTACGGCTTCGCTTCTCCTGCTGCTGTCAGATAAAGATTTGTTAACTCCGAGCTTTCGCGGAGGAAGAATAGTAACCGTTATTTTTCTCTGTCTGCGGCTTTTTGTTTTCATTCCGAAATATGAAAAATCGGAATACTGGCTTCCCTCTATGCATACGGGAAGAATATCGGCGTTGCTCTTATCGGCTACAACGGCAGGACCG
>JBAYZJ010000145.1:0-3514 GCA_041672565.1 Endomicrobiaceae bacterium | reverse complement strand
CTGGGCTATTTTCTTTACCTTTTTTACCTCGTTAACTATATCAATAACTGCATTATTGTTATCGTTAAAAATCTGTGCGGCGAACATTTTGAATTCATTTTTAATTGTTTTGGCGCAAAACTCAGAAACAAAAGGTTTCATATTTTCAGGTATGTACTGATATATGCCTTTATCGCCGGATAATAAATATATCGTTATCGCTTTTGAAAAATTTAATTTTTCTTTAAGGCTGTTGTTAACACATTCAATATCCTCGCTATATTTATATTTAATGCTGAAATTGCTTACTTTGGCTAAAGGAATATTTTTTATTATGTCTTTTATTCCGCTTCCTGTCGTCGCCGTACATACAACTACAGGAACATTCAAAATTTTTTCAAGTTCGCGTATATTAATTCTTATTCCGGATTGTACGGCTTCGTCATGCATATTCAATACAAAAACCATAGGAATATTAAATAAAGATAATTCAAAAAAAAGATGCAAAGATCTTTCTATATTTTTCATATCGCAGACTTGAACTATTATATTGGGCTTTTCCCTGATTATTAAATCTCTTGTAACCTGTTCGTCTTCTGACAAAGGCATTAATGAATATACGCCCGGAGTGTCAACTATCTGATATTGTTCTCCGGCAATATGAATATTTCCTCTGGTAACATCAACCGTAGTGCCCGAATAATTTGAAACGACGGCGTACTGTCCAGTTATTTTATTAAATATTACTGATTTCCCTACGTTAGGATTGCCTACAAAAGCTATTAATCTTTGCATTTACATGTTCCTTTTTTTGCCGTGCTTGCAGAAACTGTAGTTGTAATCCCTCCGCGGACCATAAACTTAATCTCTACGGATATCTCTTTCGGTTTTAAAATATCAGATAAATCTTTCATTATACTGTTAACTACGCTTTCATGAACCATTCCTACCATTCTGTAAGACTGCAAATACATTTTAAAAGATTTTAATTCAACGACTACTTTACCGGGAACATAATTTATAGCCAAATAAGCAAAATCAGGAAGACCTGTCCAAGGGCACAGACAGGTAAATTCTTCAGTTTCTATGCAAACGTTAATATTTTTACCGGAATACTCATACGGCATAACCTGAAGCAAATCTTTTGAAACTTTATTAAATTGCGGCATATTTTTCATAAATAACCTCTTTGTAAATTTAATTATTAATTATATCAAATGCATCTATAAAATACTATAATTCTTATTCTATTCTACAGATCTACAGAAATTATTAATAATCCTGTATTTAAAATTATATATTTTGTATTAATATTAATTATATTTTAAAATTTTGTTTTTCGGACTTACTATATATGGCAGGAATTTTCAGGTTCCTGGTGAATGTGAATTGAACAGTCCTTTATAGATAAAGAAACTCTTGATTCTATATTTTCTGTAATTGAATGAACCTTGTTTATCGAAAGACTCGGCTTGAAATGAATGGACAACTCAACAAATGTTTCAACCCCGGATTGTCTTACTTTTAGGCTGTGATAGGATAAAACTTCAGGAAAATCTTTCAATATATCTTCTATCATAGGGACAATATCATGAGGAGCTTTGTCCAAAAGAGAATCAACGGCTTTTCTGCCCAACTTATACGAAATGCATATTACTATCAAAGCGACTGCAAGCGCTGCTATAGAATCCGCTTTAGCCCATCCTATTTGCGCGCAAACAAGCCCCATAAGCACAACCAAAGAACTGAATATGTCCGTTGAAAAATGCAAAGCATCTGCTTCTATAGCCTGACTCTTATATTTTTTTGCGGCTTTACTCAAGACTCTTGACCTTGAAAAGTCAATAATTATCGATAATATAACAACCGCATAACTCCAAAAGGTAACTTTCATATGGACATTGCCTGACAAAAGCCTGTTAACCGCCTCATAAATAATCCATGCACACGTAAAAACAAGCAGAAGAGTTTCAATAAGCGCAGACAAACTTTCGACTTTTCCGTGTCCGTAATGATGGCTGTCATCGGCAGGCTGTCCGGAAATACGGACAGAAATATAAGTAATAACCGCCGCTATAAGATCCAACGCCGAATGCAAAGCTTCCGAGATTATACCCAGGCTTCCAGTCATTACGCCGACGATAATCTTTGCAGCCGTTATAAATACTGCCGCTATCACGGAAGATAAAACCACCCGCTGTTTTTCAAAATCACAGACACAATTCATATTTGATTCCCATAAAGTTATATAAAATAAATAATTTTTATATGTTTATCTGTTTTTATTATACTAAATAACAGCATAATTCATAACGATTTAACTTTTAAACCCGTAATTTTTTTTAATATTTTACCGAATATTAATTTTATCAGCGGCATTTCTCCTATAAGTTCATTTATGAGCGAATTTAAAGATTCTCTCTGAAACCGCATAAAGAACTCCTCCCGTTTAGGATTAGGGATCACGGATGCTGCGAATGCTCTGTTATAGTCTATTACTTTATTCAAAGAAATTTCTTTAAACACAAGCTTATATTTTATATCTTCAAAAATTCTTTGTCCTTGTAAAGAATTGACGGTTAAAACTGAAACGCCGTTTTTGTCATAAAAATCAGGAAAAATATCATCAACGCCCCATAAATCGCCTATAGTAAAATCACTGTTTTTCTCTCCGCCTTTAAATTTGCATTTGTGGCATGACGGTCTTAAGAAAAGATTTTTCAAAAAACCTTTCATATACGAAAGCAAATAACGTCCGCAGTACAATTTTTGTTTTATATTATAAGGCGTCAGTCTGAAAATAAACGGTAATTTTGGGATTGAATCATTCTTATTTTTAAAATATATTTTTAAAATGCTTTTATCCCATCCGAAACTTTTATCTCTAAAATTTACAGCCGTGATATTTTTAATATTTGTATTTTCTTCTAAAAACATTTTCCAAACTTTCGGAGAAGCTACGCCATGACAAAAAATATCTGCGGTAATAAGTCCTTTGTAATCTTTTTGAAGGAAATTTTTAAGTCCCGCAATATGACACGGAGTGCCTGAAAAAAGCACAGGTCTGCCTTCATCTAAAAATTCTTTTGTCTTATTATAAATTTCACAAACATTACTTTGTACATATTTGGAACGGCGCAGTTTATCAAGTTGAGCAATATTATCGACAAAAGTATGATAAACTTCCCAGTTGCAAGTGTAGGCCGCTCCAAAAACCACTCCTCCGCGCTTTAAAACCGACTCGGCAAAAACAGAAAATATTCCTCCCGAAGAACTTCGTTTAAGAATTTCAAAATTTTTATTTTTTGCGGCGTATGTCCGTAAAACCAACGTTGATGTTTTAGTATTAATTACAGGGCAAATCCTTTCACATAATCCGCAATTTTTACAGTATTTCTTATTTACGCGAGGATATAAAAAACCTTCCCCATCCTGAATCATATCTATTGCATCTTCAGGGCATATATTTTTACATGCGCAGCACCCTGTACAATCTTGTTTATTCTTTATTAAAATCATATTTTTTATTAATCCG
>JBAYZJ010000144.1:0-3534 GCA_041672565.1 Endomicrobiaceae bacterium | reverse complement strand
TTTTCTTCCGTCATCAGTATAGTCAATATTTACTTCCCATCTTTTTTTTATATTATAGTGTCTTATTCTGTCACTCCATTCTATAAAAGAAATTCCGTTCCCGAACAGATATTCGTCAATTCCGAGATCGAAAACATTGTTCCCGTCAAGTCTGTATAAATCAAGATGGTACAAATCGCACATGCCGCTTTTAAATTCGCTTACCAGCATAAAACTTGCGCTTCTTACAAAACCTTTTACTCCGAATCCTGACATAACTCCCTGGATAAAAGTCGTTTTGCCGGCTCCCAAATCGCCGTTTAAAAAAACAATATCCTTGGGTTTCAAAACGGATGCAAAATTATATCCTATTTTTCTTGTTTCCGTATCAGTCAAAGTATAAAAATTTTTATTATTAAAAGTGTTTAAAGCCGCCGTATTTGATTTTTTGTTTTTTACCGTTCTCAAAATATTCAACTCCGTTTTTCTTGTTTACCGTTCCTATATAGGAAACCTGCGGGGCAAGTTTTTGAAGTTTTTCCTTATCCTTAGGATTTATCGTGAAAACAAGCTCAAATTCTTCCGCCCCGAAAAGAGCATAGTCATACATGTTTTTTATGTTATTGTTTGTAAATTTACGCAAAGAGTCAGAAACGGGAATTTTTTCAATGTCTATAAAAGCTCCTTTATTATTGTCAACAGTCAACAGCTCTATAGATTTGAACAACCCGTCCGAAGAATCCGTCATTGCCGTAACATTTATATTTTCAGCTATAAGATTTGCCGTTTCTATCCTGGCTTGCGGCAAAAGGTGTTTTTCTATAAGATTTTTTTCGAATTTTTTTAAATTTCTTTTATTGCCGTTTTGCAGAAGAATATCTAATCCTGCTCCGGAATCTCCGAATGTACCCGTAACGCATATTAAATCATTGTTTACAGCTTTGTTTCTCGTAACAACTTTTCCTAAACTTATGCCTATAATAGTAATGGAAACAGTAATATAGTCGGAACTTACGGTATCGCCGCCGGAAATATGTATTCCGTATTTTTTGCACGCCGTTTTTATTGATTTGAATAATCTTTTTACATAGCTCTCTTCTATATTTTTAGGTACTCCCAACGATATAAAAATGAACAGAGGTTTTGCGGCTCCCATTGAAGCGATATCGCTTACATTAACTTCAACAGCTTTCATTCCTATTTGTTCAGGAGTAGACCATTGTCTGTTAAAATGAGTATTTTCTATTAAAATATCTGTCGTTACAAGATATTTTGAATTTATTCCGGATTGAAAACAAAAACAATCATCGCCTATATCAACGCAGACATTATGATATTTTTGCGCATGCGTATTATTCTTTTTAATAAAATTAATTAATCCGAATTCTCCAAGAGAAGATAATGTTTTATTTTTTTTCATATATACTATTTTAAATTATACTATTTTCACAAAATAATTTGTACAATAAATTTTGAAAAATTTATTTATAATACAAATGTTTATACGGTTTACATGATACGGTTTGAAAAACGGCTGATAATTTTGTAGAATCAGCAAGTTGACTCAAAACAAATATTATGAATAATATTTACGGTGTTATACTTGGAGCTGGTGAAGGCACAAGAATGAAATCTTGTTTGCCTAAAGTTTTACATAAAGTAGCAGGGAAAGAATTAATTTCTCATGTTACGGAATGTTTAAGCTATGTCAAGATGCAGAAACTGTTTGTAGTCATCGGAAGCGGTTCCGAGTTAGTTTTAAAACATCTTGAAGAATTTAATAAAAAGATAAATGTTGTTCCCGTCCTTCAGGAAAAAAGACTGGGGTCGGGTCATGCTCTTTTACAAGTTAAAAAACATGCCGACGGTTTAAAAGGCCACTTGGTTGTTATGTGCGGAGATACTCCTTTGGTAAAGCATGAAACGATAAAGCTTCTTCTGCAATACCATATTAAAAATAAAAATTCGGCTACCGTATTATCGGGCATTGTCGATAATCCTTTCGGATACGGCAGGATAGTCAGAAATTCCTCCGGAAACGTAAGCTGCATAGCGGAAGAAAAATCGGCCGATGCCGAACAAAAGCAAATAAAAGAAATTAACAGCGGCATATACTGTTTTGATTTACAAAATCTTTGGCGGGCTTTATCAAAAGTAAAAAACAATAACAGTAAAAAGGAATATTATTTAACGGATGTCATTTCCATATTAAATAAGTCAGGGCATAAAACTGATGCCGTGTCATTAACAAACAAAGAAGAAATTTTAGGTATTAATGACAGGAAACAGCTTGCTTATGCCGAAAAGATTTTAAGAAACAGAAAAATTGAAGAGCTTATGGCAAACGGCGTTACGGTAACGGATCCATCTTCTACATATATAGACAGCGATGTCTTTATAGGGCAGGACACTATTATAAAGCCTAACACTTCAATCGAAGGGAAGTCAAAAATAGGTAAAAACTGCATTATCGGACCCAATACATGTATTGTAAATGCTTATATAGGTAATAAAACAGCGGTTTTATATTCATATATAGAAAGCTCAGATATAAAAAACAACATAAAAATCGGGCCTTTTTCTCATATAAGGCCGGGATCTGTTTTAAAAGACGACGTTAAAGTCGGAAATTTCAGCGAAGTAAAAAAGTCTGTAATAGATAAAGGGTCAAAAATAAATCATTTATCTTATATAGGCGATGCGTCAATAGGCAAAGGCGTAAATATAGGCGCAGGAACGATTACCTGTAATTATGACGGCAATAAAAAATATCAGACAATTATAAAAGATGATGTTTTTGTAGGTTCAAACGTAAATCTTGTTGCTCCCGTAAAAATCGGAAGCAAAGTGCTTATAGCAGCCGGATCAACAATAACAGAAAATGTTTTGCCCAATAAGCTCACGATAGCAAGAGCAAGACAAATAATAAAAGTTCGTAAAAAGAAATAAGAGGTTAAAATGAAGCTTAAACTTATTGCAGGCAGTGCAAATCCGATTCTAGCTCAGGAAATTTCCAAAAAATTAGGTGTGGAGCTGAGCGCGGCGAAGATCGGGCACTTTAGCGACGGCGAAATTCAGGTTAAAATTATAGACAACGTCAGAGGCGCAGATTGTTACATCCTGCAGCCTACATGTTTTCCTGTAAGCGAAAACATTATGGAATTACTGATAGTCGCTGATGCTTTAAAAAGAGCATCCGCAAAAAGAATTACGGCGGTTATGCCTTATTACGGTTACGCCAGACAAGACAGAAAAGCAGAACCCAGAGTACCTATAACGTCAAAACTCATTGCGAATCTTATAACAGCCTCGGGCATCAACAGAATTTTGACTATGGATTTGCATGCCGGACAAATTCAAGGTTTTTTTGACATACCTGTAGATCATTTATACGGGACGCCTGTTCTTTTAAAATATTTTGAAGAATTAAAATTAAATAATCCGATAGTCGTTTCTCCTGATGCCGGAGGCGTTGAAAGAGCCAGAGCTTTTGCAAAACACCTAAATGCCGATTTAGCTATAGTAGATAAAAGAAGACCTAGACCTAACGAAGCG
>JBAYZJ010000143.1:0-3575 GCA_041672565.1 Endomicrobiaceae bacterium | reverse complement strand
GCCCAGAAAAAAATGCGTTTCTCTTGGCCTGTGCGCGGTAAAATCTTATCGGGGTTTGGGTATAAAAAGAACGGGCTTTATAACGATGGAATTAATATAGGGGCGGCAATTGGAACATCGGTCAAAGCATCTGAATCGGGCGTGGTTGCATATGCCGGAAATGAATTAAAAGGCATGGGGAATTTGATAATAATTCAACATGCAAATGGCTGGATGAGTGTTTATGCTCATCTAGATAACATGAACGTTCGTCGCGGATCCAAGGTGGCATCGGGCGAAAAAATCGGAACAATTGGAAAAACTGGAAAAGTTTCCGAACCTCAATTACATTTTGAAATTCGCAAAGGAACCAAGGCATATAATCCCAGAAAAGAATTAAGATAAAAGTATTATGAAAAACAAACGGATTTTTCTTTTTGCGGCATATGACAGCCAAGGAATAGTTGACGATTCTTTGCTGTATTATTTACATGCTTTATCTAGGTTAGGGGATATAGCATTTTTTATGGATAATGATATTTCAAAATCTGATAGAGAAAAACTGAGCTTGGTGCCTAATCTTTTATATTTTGAGGCAAAGCGTCATGGTGAATACGATTTCGGCAGCTATAAGCGTTTATACCAATGGCTAATTAGTAAAAAAATTATAAACAAATATGATTGGGTTTATTTAGTTAATGATTCTGTTTATGGACCTTTTTCGCCGTTAAAACCGATTTTAGAAAAGATGGAATCATCAAAGGCAGACGTTGTATCGATGTTCAAATCTGCTAAAAAAGATCAAGAATTTTTACAGACTTGGTTCTTAGGATTGCGAAAAACAATAGCTATGTCTGATTGGTTTAATAAATTTATAAATAGTGTAAAAAAAGAAGAAACAAAGGGCGATGTAGTCAAAAAATATGAACTGGGATTGAACAATTTATTAGTTCGTTATAAAGTTAAGACATATTCTTTTATGTTTGATAAGAAATTACATATGACGCGAAATCCATTACATTTTTTCCGCGCAGGCATACCATTTTTAAAGAAAAATTCGGTTTTAACCCCGCATTCTCATATAGGTGAAATAAAATATATTCTAAAAGCTTTATCAAAATTTGATTTACGTATAATAACTGATAATATACGAAGACTTCGTGGGGATATGTATATCAAGCATTGGATTTTTGGGTTTGCATTTATACGATATGTATGCCGAAAGTTTTTATTTGGACAAAAGTGTTAAATTATGAATAAAAAGATTAAATTTTCAATAATTATGCCGACTTATAATCGGGCTTTTTGCATAATTGATGCTATTAATCATGTTTTAAAACAGGTTTATAAAAATTTTGAATTAATAATTATTGATGATGGTTCTAATGATGGCACAGATAAATTAATACAAAAAAGATACGCCAAAGAAATCAAGTCTGGAAAAATTGTTTATAAAAAATTAGAAAAAAATTCGGGTGTTTGCTATGCCAGAAATGAGGCATTAAAATTAGCAAAAAATGAATGGATTGCCTATTGTGATACAGATAACAAAATGTTAAAAAATCATCTAAAATCTTTTGCTGATGCAATAATAGAAAACCCAAAAAGATTAACGTTTTATGCCAGAATAAAACATAGAAATTCAGGAATAGAATATGGGAAGCCTTTCAATTATAATGATTTAACAAAAAGTAATTTTATAGATATGGGTGTTTTTGTTCATAATATAAGTTTATATAAAAAATATGGTGGTTTTGATGAAAATATTAAACGTTTAGTTGATTATGATTTAATATTAACCTATACAAAACATAATAAACCAATATTTATTGATAAAATTTTATTGGATTATAATGACGACGATAATATAAAAAGAATTACAAATTCAGAAAAATTTAATTTAGATTATATTAGAAGAAAGCACAAAATAAAGGAAATAAAAGAAAAGAAAAAATTTAAGGTTTTTGATAAAGTAAAATTAAAAAACGGTCGCAGGCATATTTATTTATTTGGTATGAAAATAATTTCTTACAGGGAAAAAAGATAAAAATTTAAATAGATAATAGGAATAATTTAATATGAAAAAAATATTTATAAATTTATTATGTTTTTTTATACCCTCTAAAAAGTTACGACATAAAATCCGTTATAATTGTTTTAATAATAACAAAAATTTCAAAAAGAATAATCAAAATGAAAATATTCTTTTAAAGCATGCGATTTTATCTGCTCATCATCATCCAAAAGTTTTTTCAGAGTATAAAAATAAATTTAACGGTCGAGATGTTGTTTTAGTTGCTACTGGACCATCGCTTGCAAAATTTAAACCGATTAATAATGCAATTTATGTTGGTGTAAATCGAGCGTTTCAATGGGGGGGGCATAAGTTAGATTTTCTTTTTATGCAAGATTATTGTGGTCTTGATTATATAGAAGATGCTAAAGATAATCCGGCAAAAAAATTTTATGGGATAGTAAGACATGATGCATTTTATAGAAATGGGCGCTCACCGATGATACCAGAATCAATAGCAATAAGACATGGTGCGCAACGGTTTTATGTTAATACATCGCATGATAATAATTTTAGTAAAGATTTAGATTTTGCGTATGATATAAGTGTTCAGACTTTATCTAGTTATGGTTCAGTTGTTTTCTCAGCGATGCAGTTTATATTATATTGTAATCCAAGTCGTATATATTTGGTTGGATGTGATACAAGCAATTCTGGATATTTTAATGGTGGCAAAAACAATATGGGACTAGATAGAGTTATGCAAGGTTGGCTAAAAATGAAAGAATTTATAAGAATATTTTATCCAGAAATAGAAGTAATTTCTGTGAATCCGGTCGGATTACGCGGTTTGTTTCAAGATATAGATCAATAAGTTAAAAGATAAAAATATGAAAAGATTATTACATTTATTATTTTTTAGGCTTTTTTCTTCTAATATAAAAACATTACGAAAATTTATTTGTGGTAAGTCTGTCGCAATAGTTGGCAATGCAGAAAGTTTATTTAATTATAAATATGGTAAAGATATATATTCTCATGATATAGTCATCAGGATGAATTTAGGTTATAGAATTATAAAGCCAGAATCTCAGGGTAAAAAACAACTATTTTAACAGTGGCTGATATTTTAAAACAAAATTTAGTAGAAAAAGAAAAACCTAATTTTAAATATTTGGTTTTTATTTGTAGTTGGCTTGTTGATTATAAAAAACCATTAATTAATAAACGAAAATATTTTATATATCCCAAAAAAGAACATGATAAACTAGAGGTAATAATAGGTGCACTACGACCAACAAGTGGTATTCAAATGATTTGGTTAGCATTGTTATTTGGGGCAAAAAAAGTAGATGTTTATGGTTTTGATTTTTTTAAAACGTATAGTTTTTATGAAAAAAGAACCCTTGTTGTTCCACATAATTTTGATAGTGAAGAAAAATGGGCGTTATCTATGGTAAATAATGGGAAAATAACAATATATGGAAATAATAAAAACTCACGTAATCGTGTAATAGCACAAAGGTAAATAAAATGAAAATTACTAAAAACAAATATACAAACTTATATAAAAAACTTCATC
>JBAYZJ010000142.1:0-3652 GCA_041672565.1 Endomicrobiaceae bacterium | reverse complement strand
GGGAATGCTTATAGGTTTGGCAAAACAACTTGATATAAAAGAAGCCTTAATGTTAATAAAAAGTTTTGTGCCGAAAATCAAGAATTGGGCAGTATGCGATGTTTTTTGCGGAGAACTTAAAATTACGATAAAAAATAAAAACGTTATATGGCAATTCATACAAAAATATTTAAAATCAAAAAAGGAATTTGAACTCAGATTTGCAATAGTAATGATGCTGGGATATTATCTGACTGACGACTATATATTAAAAGTATTTCAAACTCTTGATAACATAAAACACGATGGTTATTATGTAAAAATGGCGGTTGCATGGACACTGTCAAACGCATTCGTCAAATACCCTAAAGAAACCATGCAATATTTAAAAAATAATTCTCTTGACGATTGGACATACAACAAAGCGCTTCAAAAAATTCTTGAATCTTGCAGAGTTGATAAAAAAACTAAAGAGATTATAAGAAACATGAAAAGATAGTCGCACAAAACAATATTGTTAGAAATTGTAATCTTCAAATTTTAGAATACATATAAAATATTTACAAATACAATTTTAAAATATTGTAATTAATATTATGGAGAATATATAAATGTTAAACATCGGTTGTCATCTTTCCAGTTCCGGCGGTTATGAAAATATGGCAAAACAAGCCATAGAAATAGACGCAAATACTTTTCAATTTTTTACGAGAAACCCAAGAGGATTCAAAGCAAAAGACATTGACTATGAAGATGTAAAAGCTTTTATTAAAACAGCCGAAAAAAATAATTTTGCAAAAATTTTGGCCCATGCCCCTTATACATTAAATCCGTGTTCTGCCGATAAATCAATAAGAGCTCTTGCAAAAGAAATACTTAAAGACGACATTAAAAGGCTGGAATTAACTCCGAACAATATGTATAACCTGCATCCGGGAAGCCATGTCGGACAAGGAGTTTCTGAAGGAATAAAATATATAGCCGAAGCATTAAATGAAAATCTAAGCAAAAAACAAACTACGCTGATACTATTGGAAACAATGTCAGGAAAAGGCAGTGAAATAGGTTCGAAATTTGAAGAAATAAAACAGATAATGGACAAAATAGAATTAAAAGATAAAATCGGAGTCTGCCTTGACACATGCCATATTTATGACGGAGGCTACGATATAGTAAATGATTTGGAAGGAGTAATCAAAGAATTCGATTCAATAATAGGGATCAAAAATCTTAAAGCAATACATTTAAACGACAGTATGAATCCATTTAATAACCATAAAGACAGACATCAAAAAATAGGAGAAGGTTCTCTTGGAATAAAAACAATTGAGAGGGTAATAAACCACACTAAATTAAAGAATCTGCCTTTTTACCTTGAAACGCCAAACGATATAAACGGATATTCATCGGAAATAAAACTTTTAAAATCGCTGTATAAACAATAAAGAATTACTAATACCAAGCGTGGTTATCTCTTATGTCTATAAGAATCTTATAAAGAGGGTTTTTTATGCCTACCATAAAACCGCCTTCAAAAGTACTTGCTATAAAAGAATACTTTGCAAAAAGAGGAATATTTTTTTGAAGCTTAAGAAAAATATTTTTTTCGGATGTTTTAAGCCTTAATATATGCTTATTTTCAATAACATTGCATAACTGCTTTAACTCTTCCCTTTCCCCGAGTTCAAGCTTTAAAAATGCTTCCTGAATTAATTCCTCATCCTGTCTGCGTTCTGCAGCCTGTCTGTTCTTTTCTTTGATAAAGTTGCATATTCTTCTTAACATTTTTATTAAGCCCCGTATTTTTTAATTTATTAATAATTTTAACCGCTAAAACATTATTTCTTTATCATTATATATATTTGCGATTTCTCAAGCAATGTATAATGTATTATGATGAAATAAGTTTTACAGCTTCAGAATCAAGTTTCTTTTCTGTTATCCGATAATCAGGCATATGCTTTAATAAAAAATTATAGAAGTTTCTTTTATGCCCGTGATAAATTAAATGAGCAAGCTCATGAAATACAACATATTCAATACAATCAGAAGAAGTCTTAAACAAACAGGAATTTAACGTTATAATTTTATCTTTGGGTATGCAGCTTCCCCATTTGCTTTTCATTTTTTTTACTTTTAACAACGGCCTTGAAATATTATATGATGCAAAAATAGGATAATACTTATCTATTACTTTTTCAAAATATTCTCTTGACGTTTCTTTTAGATATTCATCATACTGTTTTTTTACGTATTTTAAATCTTGGTATTTTTTTGAATATATATATATACTAAAACCGTCTTTTATTACTTTATTTTCTTTTCCGGAATATATAAAAACCATATACCGGCTGTCTAATATTGTTACCGTACCGCCGTTTGAAATTTTTTCTTTATAATCTGATTTTTTTGCCGTTTGAAATTTCTTGATATTTTTTTCTATCCATTTACTTTTAGTATCTATAAAATCATATATTCTGTTAATATTCATAAACAAAGGCATACTGACGGAAACACTGCAGTCAGGATATATTTTTATATAAAAATTATTAATTTTTTTACGCTTGATCAGAATATCTATACGACTTTCTGTCATTTGTAAAGTGTATTTTACAGTATCCATTTTACATATTAGTAAAACAAAGTAGAATAAAAAAGTCAATTAATAATTGAATTTATGAAATATTTTAAGTATCATAAGAGATATTGTATCGTTTACAGCGTTTCTCAAATATAAACGCATATAAAAAGGAGGTATTTCTCATGGAAGAAACAAATAAAATGCCGTTAATCGGAGACATTGCACCAAGCTTTAAAGCAGTTACAACGCAGGGAGAAATTAATTTTCCTGAAGATTTTAAAGGGAAATGGGTAATTCTTTTTTCACACCCTGCAGATTTTACGCCTGTATGTACAACAGAATTTATGACTTTTGCCTCTATGGCTGATGAATTTAAATCTCTAAATACGGAACTAATAGGATTATCTGTAGATTCCTTATATGCGCACATAGCATGGCTGAGAAAAATTCAAGAGCTAGAATGGAAAGGAATGAAAAAAGTTGAAGTTAAATTTCCTCTCATTGAAGATATAAAAATGGAAATTGCAAATAAATTCGGAATGATCCAGCCGGGTCAATCAAACACGCAGGCAGTAAGAGCCGTTTTTATTATTGATCCTACGGCAAAAATAAGAACAATTCTTTATTATCCTCTTTCAACCGGAAGAAATTTTGATGAAATTAAAAGAATTATTCTCGCTCTGCAAAAAGCCGATAAAGACAAAGTCGCAACGCCTGCGGACTGGAGACCGGGCGATGACGTTATTATTCCTACACCCGGTTCATGCGGTTCGGCAAAAGAAAGAATGGAAACAAAAGATGAAGATAAATATTGTTTAGATTGGTTTATGTGCTTTAAAAAAGAAAAAAAATAATTACTCATCTATTTTCTATTTATAAGCAGTCCGGTTTAAAAGATCGGACTGCTTATTTTATTATTGACATATGTCAGTAATAATGATATATTACTGTTATTGACATATGTCTATAACAGGAGATATCAGATGGTAAGGCCGACAAAATGCAGAAGGGTATGCAATATCCCCCAAAACACAACTTTTGGCTCGGAGTCTGCTAAAGAAATAGTTGAAATGACAGTAGATGAATATGAAA
>JBAYZJ010000141.1:0-3659 GCA_041672565.1 Endomicrobiaceae bacterium | reverse complement strand
TGGGATTGTCTATTGTTAAATATATAGTAAACAATCACAATGCCGTTATTGAAGTTTCAAGCAGACAAAATGCGGGTACGACTTTTACCGTTATATTTTAATTTCTTCTTTTAGAACAAATCGAAATATCTCACCTTAACAAAACCTTAACACTTTCTTCATTTTTACTTAATTTTCATTTTGTATTATTTTGCCATAAACAAAATTTTTATGAATGAAAATTATAAAAAAGGAGGAAGTATGAAGTTAAAAAGAAGCATGACGTTTGTTTTAGGATGCATAATGATGCTCTCAAGCGGAGTTTTTGCGTCGGGTGTTGAAGATCTTGCAAATTTATTGGCTGAGCAGGGAGTTATTTCTTACGGACAGGCTCAGCAGATAATTACCGAATCAAATGAACAGGCAAGGCAGGAATTGGCAAGCGGAAAATCTAAAACTGCTCCTGCATGGGTACAAAATTTAACGTTTAAAGGTGATCTCAGAGTAAGAGCACAGTATGATTGGAGTGCGTCTGATAAAGTCAGAATAAGAGAAAGATTAAGATTCAGAATGGGTGCGGAAACAAGACCTGTTGATAAGTTAACGGTTGGTTTTGGTTTTGCAACAGGAGCTCTTTCCGGCAATTCAGATTCCAGCGCAAGCTCTACAAATCACACATTGCAATATATGGATAAACCTAATTTATTTGTTGATTATGCGTATATTCAGTATGAACCTTATAACTGGATTACGGTAAGAGGCGGTAAAGTAAAAGCAAAAACCCAAGTTTGGAATTCGAGCGATTTAATATGGGACGGAGACTATAATCCGGACGGATTAAACGCAACGGCGTCCACAAAATTATCTGAAAGCGTAAAATTGACTGGAAATGCGGGGTTATATACTTTTGGCGAAACAAGAAAAGGAAAAGATGCCGCGGATGGTTATATAGTTCAGCCTGTTATTGAATATAAAGAAGGAAATATTAAATTAAAAGCGGCTTTGGCGTATCAACAGTTTAATTTTGAAGGAAGAAACCAGAGTATGCTTAGAGAAGCTTCAATAGGCAATGTAAATTATAAAATAGTAAATCCGAGCTTATCATTCGATTTGAATAATGTTGCCGGTTCTTATACATTACGTTTATTCGGCGATATGGCTCAAAATATACAGAGTGATTTGCCGAAAGATTCTAACGGAGATGATCAAACCAAGGGTTATCTTGCAGGAGTCGGTTTCGGACACGCAAAACTCGACTCTTTCGGGAAATGGAATTTAAAAGCCATGTACAGATATCTTGAAGCGTATGCAATACCCGAGAAATTGGGCGATTCGGATGCATACGGAGGGAGCGCCGGAAAAGGATTTGAAATAGCTGCAAACTTTGGGTTAACAAAAGCTCTTTCTTTCGGGATAGATTATTATCAAATGACAGATATTAACGGAAATGTTCCTAAGAGTCTTTGCCAGTTTGATTTTGTGTATAAATTTTAATGTCAAATATAAAAGGAGATAAAAAATGAAATTGTTAAAAAGTTTATTTGCAGTATTGTTTATGATAACTTGCGTAAATTCAATATTGCTGGCAAAAGTTGTTGTTGAAGGGTCTACGACAGTTCTTCCTATAGCCCAGAGAGCTGCCGAAGAGTTCATGGATTCTAATGACCAAATAGAGATAACTGTAAGAGGGGGAGGTTCCGGAGTCGGCATAAATTCTCTTATATCAAAGAAATGCGATGTCGCAACTGCGTCAAGGGCAATTAAGGATTCCGAACTGAAAAAGGCTTCTTCAAACGGTGTTACTCCTAAAGCTTATGTCGTAGCTATGGACGGAATAGCCGTTGTCGTTAATTCTTCAAATCCGGTAAGAAAATTAACAAAAGCCCAGGTAAAGGATATTTTTACAGGAAAGATTTCAAACTGGTCTGAAATCGGCGGAGCAAATGAAAAGATAGTCGTTATTTCAAGAGACAGCGCCAGCGGAACATTTGAAGCTTTTAATGAACTTGCATTAAATAAAGCAAAAGTAAGGGCTGATGCTCTTATGCAGGCTTCAAATCAGGCGGTAGCTACAACCGTAAGAAATACAAAAGGCGCGATAGGATATGTAGGAATAGGTTATGTGAAGGATTTAGCGGATGTTTCTGTAGACGGAATTAAAGCTACTCCTGAAACCGTTCTTTCAAATAAATATCCTTATTCAAGACCGTTGTTTATGTATACAAACGGACCTGCAAAAGGCGAAGCGAAAGAATATTTGGATTTTGTTTTGAGCACTGACGGACAGACTCTGGCAAAGAGAGAAGGTTTTGTAGGGTTAAAATAATAAATATTTAAAAACATAAAAATGCAGGCGTTCACGTAAAAACGCCTGCATTTTTTTTATATTTGCAATGTTTAAAAAAATTAACAATTTCTTAACAATTAATTTATTCTTTATTAACTTATATTTTATAAAATTATTTAAAATATATGAGAGAGTTGAATAAAATGAACAGCAAAAAAGAAAAAATCATTAAACTTTTATTTACGATTCTGGCATTTGCATCATTGTTATTTTTACTTGGAATAATAATAGTACTGTTCAAAGAAAGTCTTCCTATATTTAAAGATGTAAGATTGACCGATTTTATTTTCGGTAAACACTGGTACCCGACATATGAACCCGCCGAATACGGGATACTCCCTCTTATAACAGCTTCTTTCTGGGTAACGATAGGAGCCATGTTTGTATGCGTTCCGCTTGGTTTGGGAAGCGCTTTGTATATTAATGAGATAGCATCGTTTAAACAAAAACATATTCTTAAGCCTGTTATAGAAATACTTGCAGGCATTCCGTCTATAGTTTACGGTTTTTTCGGTATGCTTATAGTCGCTCCGTTTTTACAGAATCTTTTGAATATCCCGTCCGGATTATGCGCTTTTACTGCAAGTCTTGTTTTGGGGATAATGGCAATACCTACCGTAACAAGCTTATCTGAAGACGCTTTAAGTTTTGTCCCGAAAAGTTTTAAAGAAGCTTCATATGCTCTCGGCGCAAACCGCTGGCAGACTTTGGTTAAAGTTATAATTCCTGCTTCAATGTCGGGAATATCAACTTCAATAATTTTGGGGATGAGCAGGATAGTCGGAGAGACTATGACTGTTCTTATGGTTTCGGGAGGATCTGCTATTATACCTAAATCTATTTTTGATCCCGTAAGGCCTATGACTTCGACAATTGCGGCTGAAATGGGGGAATCTGCCGTAGGTTCCCAGCATTATCACGCTCTTTTTGCGATAGGATTAATGTTATTCCTAATTACGCTTGTTTTTAACGTAATAGCCGAGCATATAAGTAAAAAATACAGAGTAAAATTAGGGTTAAACAGATGAAAAGTAAAATGAGCCAGATTTTAGGATTTTCAATAATAACGGGCTGTGTGATAATTACTCTTTTCTTTTTGGCAAGCATAATATATTTAATTGCGCTGAAAGGTCTCGGAGCAATATCATGGGAATTTTTAACAAGTATTCCGAGAAAGTCTATGACTGAAGGCGGTGTAGCTCCTGCAATAATAGGAACTTTCTATCTGGTTGTCGGTTCTATACTTGTAGCTTTGCCGTTAGGAGTCGCCTGCGCTATTTACATAAATGAATACAGCCCTACAGGATATATCGTTAATATAATAAGGATGAGC
>JBAYZJ010000140.1:0-3701 GCA_041672565.1 Endomicrobiaceae bacterium | reverse complement strand
AATATTAGAGTTATAAGAAATACTGATAATTTAGGATTTTCCAAAGCTGCTAATATCGGATATCAAGAAGCATCTAACGAATATATTTTATATATTAACACTGATACTGAAATTGAATACGGAGCAGTGTCTAAACTTTATAATGCCGTGAAATCTGATAAAAATATTGCAGTTGTCGGACCAAGACTTATAAGAAAAAACGGTACAATACAGAAATCTGTTTATCCTGAAGCTACTTTGTATACAGAACTTTTTAAGCCTTTTGTGAAATTATATGTGTCTTTCAAAGAAAAATTCTATTCAACAAAAAAATGTTATTCCGTCAATTCATTGAGAGGAGCTTGTTTCATTATAAATAAAAATTATATGAATGATGTCGGATTATTTGATGAAAGGTTTTTTTTCTATTTAGAAGAAACAGATTTATTTAGACGGTTAAAACTGTCAGGAAAAAAAATTTGTTATATGCCGGATTCCCGTGTTTATCATTACGGCGGACTTGGCTGCGATGATAAAATGTCTTTTGATAAAAAGAAAATATATAATGAATCATTGATTAAGTATTTTCGGAAAAACAGAAACAGGTTTGAAAATTTTATAATTAATATTTTGATAAGAAGTTAAACAAATGAAAATATCTCTTGTAATGATTACTAAAAATGAAGAAATCAATCTGCCGGAATCTCTGACAAGCGTAAAAGATTTAGCTGATGAGATAATTATAGTAGACAGCGGTTCAACTGACAATACGGTTAAGATAGCTGAAAAATTTAATGCAAAAGTTTTTTATAGAGATTTTGATTCTTTTTCAAATCAGAAGAATTATGCTTTATCTTTGGCAAAAAACAATTGGGTCTTACATTTGGATGCTGATGAAGTTTTATCAGAGCAATTGAAAAATGAAATAAAAAATACCCCTGATAACACGCCTTATGACGGTTTTTATTTAATCAGGACAAATTCATTTCTGATGAGACAGATGAAACATGCCGGTCTCGGCAGGGAAATCAGGTTAAGGCTTGCAAAAAAAAGTTTGTCAAAATATATAGGCGGGATAATACATGAAGAGTTGGTAGTTGACGGCCGGACAGGATATATGAAAGAAATATTTTATCATCATACATGCCGGACTCTTGATAATTATTTCATAAAATTCGATAAATATACTACTTTCGGCGCAGTGAAAATGTATGATAATAATAAAAATTTTCATATGACGGATTTAGCTTTCAGACCCGTCATAGAGTTTTTAAAAAGATATATAATGCGTTTAGGCTTTTTAGACGGGAAAGAAGGTTTTGTATGGGCTGTTCTGGGTATGTATTACAGCTTTATAAAGTATGTAAAACTTTGGCAGCTTATAAAAACAAAAAAGAAAAATCAATAAAAATTCACCGGAGTTTGTATGCATCCGATATTATTTACTATAGGGAATTTCACAATTTACAGTTACGGCTTATTGGTTGCGATAGGATTTTTTGCCGGTATGCAGTATATGGTAAAACATTCTTCGGAAGTGCCTGTAAAAAAACAACAGCTTTATGATTTCTTGTTTTATCTTATATTGTTCGGGATTTTAGGAGCGCGTTTTTTATATGTTCTGACAAATTTTGATTTTTTTGTAAAGCATCCTTTAGACATTGTAAAGCTATGGCAGGGCGGGCTTGTTTTTTACGGCGGTTTTTTGTCAGTTTTAATTTTTTCTTTTTTTTATTGCAGGATTAAAAAAATAGACATAAAAAAACTTGCTGATATTGCGGCTCCCGCATTGGCGTTGGGGCATGCTTTTGGAAGGATAGGTTGTTTCTTGTCCGGATGTTGCTACGGTAAAGAATGTGAGCTTTTTATTTCAATAAATCACAGACATCCGACTCAACTTTATGAATCTTTAGGGAATTTGGCAATATTTTTTTTATTAAACGGTATAAACAAAAAAGAACATAAAAAAGGAGCTGTTTTTATAATATATTTATGTATGTATTCTGTTTTGAGGTTTTTTGTCGAGTTTTTCAGAGGTGATGACAGGGGCGCTTTTATTGCCGGGTTTTCTATAGCGCAAGTCATATCATTGGCGATATTTCTAATAAGTTTTTTGTGGATTTTTATACGGGGTAAAAATGAAAAATAGCATAATTTGTGATTCTGTGAATGAAGAAAGATTAGATTGTTTTATGAATAAACGACATCAGGAATATTCAAGAACTTATTTTCAAAAGATGATAAAAGAAGGCAAGTTGCTTGTAAACGGGAAACAGGTTTTACCAAGTTATAAAGTAAAAAATAATGATGAAATTTCATACGTACTTGACGAATCAGGTCCTGTTTTACTGAAACCTGAGAAAATTTCTCTCAACATAATATATGAAGATGAGGATATTATAATTATTAATAAGCAGTCAGATATCGTTGTTCATCCTTCTTACGGACATGAATCCGGCACATTGTTGAACGCATTGCTTTGGCATTTTAAAGGTAAATGTAATCCTTTTATGGTTCACAGGCTTGATAAAGATACCACTGGCGCGATAATTTTTGCAAAAAATGAAAAGTCAAAAGTTTCATTGTCTAAGCAATTTCAAAAAAGGGCCGTAAAAAAAATATATGTGACCGCCGTATGCGGTACAGTGGTTGAAGAAAAAGGAAGAATAGAAGCACCTTTAGGAAGGTCAATGAAAAACAGAAAGATAATAGAAGTTGGACCTCTTGCAAAAAAAATGGCTATTACGGAATTTAAAGTTTTATCTAGAACGAGGGCTATGTCTCTTTTGGAAGTTCATATAATTACAGGCAGAACGCATCAAATCAGAAGCCATATGAAATATATAGGGCATCCTGTTGTCGGAGATGTCGATTACGGAGGATGCGAGAGTCTGAATAATGTAAAATTTACAAGGCAGATGCTTCACTCATACAGAATAAACTTTACTCATCCTACTCAGGGGAAAATGGTGGAATTTGTTGCCGATATTCCTAATGATATGAAGGAATTATTTAAAAATATTAAGTTATCAAAATAATGAAAATCCTAAAAAAAGAAATTATTTTTCTTATATTTTTAATTTTGTCTGTTTTTGCTGTATACGGTAAAAGTGTTTTTTTTGATTTTGTAGGACTTGATGACGATATATTGATAACAAATAATATTAATTATATTTCAAATGTAAAAAATATACCTAATTTTTTTATCACATCATGTTATTATTCGGATCAATACTTGTATTACAGACCTGTTTTGAATATATCTTTTGCAATGGATGCTTTGATACTCGGGGCAAATCCTAAAATCTATCATTTTACTAATATTATTTTATTTATTTTAAGTATTTATCTTATTTATCTTTTTTTATTGAAATTAAATCTTGACAGTAATATACTGAAATTTATATGCATTTTGACGGCGGTTCATCCGATATTTGTTTCAAGCGTCGTATGGGTGCCTGCAAGAAATGATACACTGCTTGTAATTTTTATAATGGCTTCATTTATAAATTTTATAAATTATCTGAAACAAAATAAAACTAAGTATTTTGTTTTATATTTCTTGTTTTTTACGATAGCATTGTTTACTAAAGAAACCGCTTTTGTATTGATTATTATGTATATTTTTCTTATATATGCTTTTAATTATAAAATCACTAAAAAACAGATTATAAACAATGTCATTGTTTTATTGCCGATTCTTATTATATATTTCATTTTAA
>JBAYZJ010000139.1:0-3725 GCA_041672565.1 Endomicrobiaceae bacterium | reverse complement strand
TTGATTCCGTATTTATTTCTAACGCCGGATGTCCTTATGGTTTTACCCCAAAATTCTTTAGGAGCGACTATTTCCAAAAGATTGTAATCCGTAGAAAATTCTATTTGTTCCAAAATATTTGGAGAAACCATGCTTTCCGCAAGCTTTTTAGCCATTTCCAGCTCAGGATAAACAACTTTATCAGCTCCTATTTTAACGGCTATTTTGGAATGCCACTGACTTATGCATTTTACTATAACGTTTTTTACGCCTAAATCTTTTACTATCAAAGTAGCTAAAATACTGGTTTCAACATCTTCGCCTATTGATATGATAACGCTGTCGCAGTCGCTTATTCCAGCATTTTTTAAGGCATTGTCATCAGTCGCATCGGCAACAATCGCCTGAGTGACAAAAGGACTTATTTTATTAACCAATTCTTCATTATGATCAATTGCAAGAACAGGAAAATCTCTTTTAAAAAGTTCTTTCGCAACATTTGAACCGAAAGTCCCGAGACCTATTACTCCAAATTGTTTCTTTGCCATAAGCTCTCCTTAAAAACGATTAACCTATCAAAAGCTTCGCTTCAGGATATTTTATATTACTTTTAACAAAATTGCCACTCATTAAATATATAAGTATGGTCACAGTGCCGACCCTTCCTATAAACATTGCAAGTATTAAAACAACTCTTCCCAAATCGGAAATGCCGCTTGTAATGCCTAAAGAAATTCCTACGGTGCAACAGGCAGACACAGATTCAAATACAATTTTCATAGGCTCAATATTAGGTTCAGTCCAAAGCAATCCTACTATACAAATTAAAATAAATAGAACCATTAAAATAAAAACCGCCAATGATTTTCTTACCAAGTCAGAGTCCATATCCCTGCCTGCAAAAGGATATGATGTCTTTCCCCTTAAGACACTTTTGAGAAAAACTACAGCCAAAGTTACAGTACTTATCTTTACGCCTCCGGCCGTACTTCCGGACCCTGCGCCTATAAACATTAATATGATTATTACAAATGCGGCAAAATTAGTCATAACCACAGAAGATATTGAATTAAATCCGGCTGTTCTAACAGATACAGTTTGGAAAAAAGAATTATTAATAATATACCACATTGATTTATTCTGTTCCAATAAAGGTAAAAATTCGCTTAATGCAAAAGCTAAAAAGCCCGAAACAATCAAAACAAACGTCATCCATAAAGTGACTTTTGAATGAAATGTCAGTCTGATATTTTTACCTCTTATATTATCAATAATATCAACTAAAACAAAAAAGCCCAATCCGCCTAAAATTATAATTGCCGCCATTGTATACAGCACTGCCGGACTTTGTGAGAAACCTTCCAAACTGTTTACAAAAGGACTAAATCCCGCATTACAAAACGCCGAAACAGAATGAAAAATTCCCAAATACACGGATCTTCCAAAAGGGAAAGTCTTCATAAAAAGAAACGTTAACACCAATGCTCCGATAAACTCAATTCCAAACACAACCAAAACGGCTTTTTTCAGCAATTTAAAAAGTTCGTTGAAAGAATTGATATCAAAGAGTTCCTGCATTATTTTTCTGTCTTTCAGAGCCATTTTGCCCAACAAAAGTCCCAGACTTGTCGAAACTAACATATATCCCAAACCGCCGAGCTGGATTAAAAGCAAAATTACGCACTGTCCGAAAAAAGAATAATATTCCCCTATATTAACTACCGAAAGACCTGTTACGCATACCGCAGACGTAGCCGTAAAAAGCGATGTCAATACAGAAAGGACAGTATCATCTTGTCTTGAAAAAGGTAAACATAACAATACTGTCCCAAATATTATAAGCGCTATAAAAAATAATATTATAGTTCTTAGCGGAGATGAATTCATTTTAATAATTATGAAGCTTTTGCAATCTCAACTAACTGCTTGAATGACGCATTATCATTGACTGCAATTTCAGCGAGCATTTTTCTGTCAATTATAACATTTGCCTTTTTCAAGCCCGAAATAAATCGATTGTAAGACATGCCTTCTTCTCTTACGGCGGCATTAAGCCTTACTATCCACATGCTTCTGTAAATTCCCTTCCTGTCTTTTCTGTCATTATATGCATAAACTAAAGATTTTTCTACCTGCTGAATTACCATTCTCCAACGGTTTTTCTTTGTAGCATAATAACCTTTAGCCAATCTGAATGTTTTTTTCTTTCTTTGCCTTGTATAAACTACGCTTTTTGCCCTCATTATACTGTCTCCTTGATTTTTTTGGGAACTGCATTACATAGAATACGGCATAAATTTCTTCATTCTTGCCATATCCGTATCGTTCACTATATCAGATTTTCTAAGGCTTCTGCCTTTCTTAGGTTTCATTCCCGTAAGCAAATGTCTCTGTCCAGGTTTTTTGTATTTTAATTTACCGGTTCCGGTAGTTCTAAACCTTTTTTTTGCACCGCTGTGCGTTTTCATCTTAGGCATGATTAATCCTCCGCTTATATTATTATTTATTTTATTTGTTTTTCTTAGGAGTTACTGTAAGAAAAGATCTTGTTCCCATTGAAGAGATTCTTCCTTCTATGGTTGCAATATCAGACACTTTTTCTTTAATTTTTTCAAGTACCGCCAAACCTAAATCTTTATGCTGCATTTCTCTGCCTGAAAACATTAAAGTAAGCTGAACTTTGTCTCCGTCTTCCAAAAAATCTCTTATTCTTTTTAACTTAACGTCAAGATCATGTTCTGCAATTCTTGTCCTCAGCCTTACTTCCTTCAACTGCATGTTCTTCTGTTTCTTTTTAGCTTCTTTCTCTTTTTTTGCCAATTCATAACGGAATTTAGAGAAGATTATTATTTTGCATACAGGCGGTTTAGCCTGAGGAGATATTTCTATCAAATCCTGCCCGCAGGCATGCGCTCTTGACAAAGCTTCGGCAATAGGAACTATTCCTACCTGCACACCATTTTCATCAATAAGTCTGACTTCCGGCACTCTTATGTACTGGTTAGTACGATATTTTCTCGTATCGACGACACCCTCCCGCGTAGGATAAAATCCTACAAAATAAAAAATAGAACGGATAAAGATACCCGTCCCTATTATTATAAATAAAATTACAAAACGCAATAATTTGTTTCTAATAACCTTTTCCCATACAAGGTAAAGGTGAGTCTGGGACGACTTCTTTAAACATTTAACTTGATGTATTATATATAAATTTATTTACGATTGTCAACTTTGATAAAAAAATATTTTCTCTTGAATCAAAGTTCTGATTATTGTAATATAAATAAAATATGCAATACATAACCGTCAGTATTACTGCCCCTGATAAAAATATTTCGAAAAAAATAACTGCGACTTTGCTGAAAAACAAACTCGTATCATGCGTAAACATAATATCAGGAATTGAATCCGTTTATAAATGGAAAGGAAAGATAAACAAAAAGAAAGAGATTTTGCTTATATGCAAAAGCACTAAATCTAACTTCAAAAAAATAATTTCCGCAGTTAAAAAAAATCACCCTTACGAAATTCCTGAAATAGTATGTTTTGACATAAAAGACGGCAACAAAGATTACTTAAAATGGATAAATGACAACGTTTTATAAGGATAAAAAATGCCCGGACGCAAAACAAAAGAAGAGATTATTCTAGCTTCAAAATCACCAAGACGCATTGAACTTCTAAAGCAATGGGGATTAACATTTAAAATAATTTCAAGCGATATAGAAGAAAAGACCTCCAAA
>JBAYZJ010000138.1:0-3738 GCA_041672565.1 Endomicrobiaceae bacterium | reverse complement strand
TCTTGATATAGTCAGGGAAAGGCTTGAACGAGAGTTTGGTTTAAATTTGCTTGTAACTGCGCCCAACGTTATTTATAAAATTAAAGTAAAAGATCAGATTGTTGTCATAGATAATCCTGCTAAATTTCCGAATAATTCAGATATACAGGAAATTTGGGAGCCTTATGTTCTGGCTACCGTAATTTGTCCGGATGAATATTTGGGAGCTATTATGGATTTATGCCAAAAAAGAAGAGGCAAACAAATAGACATGAAGTATTTGGATATGAAAGTAGTTATTTTAAAGTATGAAGTGCCTTTAGCTGAAATAATAGTAGGTTTCTATGATGCTTTGAAATCAGTTTCAAAAGGATATGCTTCTTTTGATTATGAACATATTCCGTCCAGACTCGGCGATTTGGTCAAACTTGAAATTCTGGTCAATTCGGAAGTTGTCGATGCTTTTTCGGTAATTACACATAAAGATAAAGCGCAGACAACGGCGCATTTTCTGACTGAAAAGCTAAGGGGCATTATTCCTAAACATATGTTTGAAATACCTATTCAGGCGAGAGTCAATAATAAGATAATATCAAGAGAGACCATATCTGCCATGAGAAAAGACGTTTTGGCAAAATGTTACGGCGGAGATATAACGAGAAAGAGAAAACTTCTTGAAAAACAAAAAGAAGGCAAAAAGAAAATGAGGCAATTCGGAAAAGTCGAACTTCCTCCTGAAGCTTTTGTAGCGGTATTGCAGATAGACGATTAGTAAAAAAGGGAAAAAAATGGAAATTAAATTGTTTGTCATAGGCTGTATTTTTTTAGTTTTGGCGGTTATAATGCAGCTTATGAAAAAGAAATTGGTTAAAACGGCTAAAGCGCAAAAAGTTTATGAAAACGTTTATTCATGGGTTGATACGGGTTGGTCTGCCCTTATAATCGCGTCAATACTTATGTATTTTGTAATACAAGCGTTTAAAATACCTACAGGAAGCATGAGAATGACTTTGCTTGAAGGAGATCATCTCTTTGCGACAAAATTTATTTACGGATTAAGAGTGCCTTTTACTGACGGTAAAAGAATATTGCCTATAAAAGATGTAAAAAAAGGTGATATAATTATTTTCCAATGCCCTCCAGAGGCTTTAAGCGTTTTTGAGAAGTCGGAAGGGATAAAAAAAGATTATATTAAAAGATGTATCGCTTTGGCCGGAGATAAGGTTCAGATAAAAAATAAAAAACTTTTTGTTAATGATGTTGAAATAGAAGAGCCTTATGTCCAATTTGCCGATTCTGAAAATTATGTAAACTTTAATTTATTTGAAAGTATGGAAGAGTATCAAAAGGCATGGGAAGAGGGGAGATTTACAACTCTTCCTCCGGCATTTGTAAGAGATAATTTTGGTCCGGTTACTGTTCCTGAAGGACATTATATGGTTTTAGGCGACAACAGAGATTATTCGTTCGATTCAAGGTATTGGGGGCCTTTGCCTGATAAATATTTAAAAGGACGCGCTCTTATAGTTTATTGGCCTTTAAACAGAATAAAATATATATCTTAATTATCGGGAGAAAAAAATGCTTTGGTATTTTTGGTTATTCGCTTTTTTGGCGTTTTTAGGTATTGAAATGATTACAACGGGCGTATTTTTCTTTTTATGTTTTTCGCTTGGGTCTTTATTCGCTATGATGGTTTCTCTGTTAGGCGCATCCGATTACTTTTCAATAATAGTTTTCTGCGCAGTTTCGTTGGTTTCCGTATTTTTTATAAGACCTGTAATGAAAAAGTATATTGATAAGAAAAAAATAGAGACAAACGTTGATTCTCTTATAGGTACGCCTGCAACCGTTATAGAAGATATAAAACCTAATAAAAGAGGCAAGGTTAAAGTCGCCGGAGAAATATGGCTTGCCGTGAGTGAGGAAGAATTTACGGCCGGAGAAACGGCAGTAATAGTTTCCGTAGACGGTACTAAACTTGTCGTTAAAAAAAATATCTGATAACCGGAGGTAAAAATGTTCTTATGGATTTTGGCGGTAATTATAGTAATTGTTTTTGTTTCAAACACGGTAAGAATCGTTCAGCAGTATGAAAAAGGTCTTGTTGAAACTTTAGGGAAATATTCCGGCACTGTTGATGCAGGCGTTAATATTATTATACCTTTATTCCAAAATTTGAGAAAAATTGACATGAGAGAGCAGGTTATGGACGTTGCTCCTCAAAATGTCATTACAAAAGACAACGTTACGGTTACGGTGGATGCAATTATATATTTTCAAATAACCGATCCTGTAAAAGTCGTATACAATGTGGCTAATTTTGCAATGGCGGCATTGAAACTGGCGCAGACAAATTTAAGAAATGTTATAGGAGATATGGAACTTGATACGACTCTTACTTCAAGAGAAAAAATTAACACACAGCTAAGAACTGTTATGGATGAGGCAACCGACAGATGGGGAGTAAAAATCACAAGAGTTGAAATTCAGAAAATCGATCCTCCTAAAGATATTACAGATTCAATGTCAAAACAAATGAAAGCGGAGAGAGAAAAAAGAGCAAATATTCTTGATGCCGAAGGTTTCAGACAGGCTGCTATTTTAAAAGCCGAAGGTGAAAGACAGGCAGTTATTTTGGAGGCTGAAGCAAAAAGGCAGCAGTCTATTCTTGAAGCTGAAGGACAGGCAGAGGCAATAAAAAGAGTTGCCGATGCTCAAAAATATGAAATAAATACCGTATATAATGCAATTCATGAGGGGAAGCCTACTAATGATTTGCTTGCTATAAAATATATGGAAACTTTGGGAAGAGTTGCCGACGGCCAGGCTTCAAAAATATTTTTACCTTTGGAAACATCCGGAGTTACGGCGTCAATAGCCGGAATCGCCGAGTTGTTTAAGGATAAAAAAGCGGTTAAAACAGCTGATAAGTAAAATTTTTCCTTTTGTAAAAAATATGTGAAAAAGAATAGATATATATTGACTTGCGTATTTTATTTTTATAGCCTTTACGAAGTTAGAATTAGCTAAAATGTTGTAAGGAGTTTTTGTTTATGAAAAAAATACTATCTACGCTATTAACTTTTGGGTGCATATTTTTGACGGCAGGTTATGCTTCTGCAGCTTCAACGTTGATAACAAAAACAGCAGAAGTTACTTTTACAGGCGGTGAAGTGTCATTTAGCACAGAACTTTTTTATACAACAGCAACAGCTACGCCGGCTTCAAAAATAAGTTGGGATGCTTCAAAAATAACTTTAAATTCTTCTGATGTTGATTGGCAGCTTGCTAATGTTTATGCAGTTTTATATTCGACTATAACAACTGTAGTTGGAGATGCAAAAGTTTACATGTATCAGGATAATAAAAATGCATCTGGTAATTATGCGGCTACATTGCAGAGGACAGAAGGTACGGAAGCTCTTCCAATAGCAAAGTACAATGGACTTATAAAAAGCGGTTCCGGCGGCGGAGAAAATGGATATCTTGCTATGAGTTATAGAGTTTCGACTACAACATTAGATGTTTCTACATATATTATTGATCCTGAAACGACTGTAGAAGAATATAAATATAAAAATCGTTACATTACTGATAAAAGTGATGGTAATTATGAAGTAGGGGCATACAGTCTTATTTCTGATTGCAATGGATTTGTTTTAAATGTAAGTTCTTCTACTCCTCCTACAGCTAATTATATATTACCAAAAAATACAAACAATACTGCATATATGTATTTCGGTGCAGGGTTTAAAA
>JBAYZJ010000137.1:0-3857 GCA_041672565.1 Endomicrobiaceae bacterium | reverse complement strand
CTCTTTTTGAAGCATCAAAAAAAAATCCTAAAAAAATTAAAGGATACCAATAACGTATAAACCTAACAATCTTATTATCAATAAAATAATTAGCAATAATTACTATTAAAATTGATACTAAGACACCGATAAACTTCAATGATAATGCCAAAGGGTTTTCGATACTATCTGTTCCGATTATAATCCATATCAAACAAAATAAAATATAAAATATTATTAATTTATCATAGATATTAAATTTTTTTAATAAAGACACTTATATTTCCTTTTCATAAATTCTATATACTTTATGTATATGAGCACCAAGGTGTTTAGCAATTTTATTCATCATACTATTTGTTTCAAGAACCCAAGAAAACTCTCCACGATTAAATCCAAGTTTCATACCATTTTTCCATGTATGATAATAAAATAAACTATCTATACCCTTACCTTGATATTCCTTTACTACACCCATAGTAATAACCCGGAGTGAATTCACTTTATTTTTAAAATATAAATATTTTATAATTCCTAAGATAGATTTTTTCCCGTTAAGTTTCTTTAACAACACATTATAATCAGGTAATGCAACAGAAAATCCTGCAGGTTTTCCTTCTGATTCAGCAATAAAAACAAGATTTGGATTTACAATTGGGAGTAATGTTTTTACTAAATGATTAAATTCAGTTTCAGTCATTGGTACAAATCCCCAATTCATCTCCCAAGCTTTTTGGTATATTTCAAAAACAGTTTCTATATCTTTTTTTAAATTATTTTTATTAAGGCATCTTACTGTAAATTGATTACTTTTATTTAATCTTTTACCTACGGCATCGAGAAATGGAGGCATTGTATCGGATTCAAGTAACCAAGCATACAAATCCATTGCTTTTGTTAATCCATATTTTTCCATCAATTCCTGATAATATTCAAAATTATGAGGCATCATTACAAATGGAGATGTTTCAAATCCTTCTACCAATAAACCACATTCATCGTTAGTTGTAAAATTATAAGGACCACTTACAACATCACATCCTTGTTCTTTTAACCATTTTATGGCGTTATCTAACAATAGGGTTGCTACTTCAATATTATTTATTGTTTCAAAAAAACCAAAAAATCCTTTTTTATCTTGATGAAAATTATTATGCATTTTATTAGTATGGGCTGAAATTCTACCAACAATCTTATTCCCTTTAGTAACATAAAACAATTGAGCTTTGGAATGTTCAAAGAAAGGATTTTTTTTATTAAAAAGTGCTAATTGATCACTAACTAATGGTGGCACCCATAAATTATTATCATTATACAAGTGAAAAGGAAATTTAACAAATTCCAATAACTGCTTATTATCTTTTACGTTAACTATTTTAAAATCCATCTAAATCTCTCCTAATCGTCTTGCTACAATTAGATTTAAAACACCCATTAAAAATGCAGTGATAAACATTAAAGTTAATAACTGTCGAGACTCTATCCAGAAAACACTTAAAATCGGTGGAAATAACACGATAAAAAATTGAGCAAATCTAATTTGTTTAAATAACATTATTATCACTATGGCTATTAATAAAACATAAATCATCGGTTGAAAAGCAAAAAACATCATCAAGCCTATGTAAGTAAAAATCCCTCTTCCTCCTCGAAATTTATGTGTTACCGGTAAACAATGCCCACCTATCATAAAAAATCCAAAGATAAACAAAGGGATCTGCAAAGATAATTCTTCATATCCGGCATAAATAAAAAAGAATTTAATTATGCTCAAATATAAAAACATCTTACCTGAATCTAATATTGCTGCTACAATACCAAGAGGTTTACTTATATTTGAATAAATATTTTCAGTATCAGCAAAACCTGTACCAACTTTATATATATTTAAATACTTAAAACTTTTTGCTAACACCCTGGCAGTAGAAAAACATCCTATACCATAAGAAGCTATACTAATTAAAACATAAATTATTATATTATACATTGTACCTCATTTCGTATAATTTCTGTATCCATAAATAATACTTCCTAACCTTATAATATTTGAACCTTCAGATATTGCAATCTTGAAATCATTACTCATCCCCATCGATAAATACTTCATTTCACAATTTTGATATTGTTTATTTTTATGCTCTTCAAATAATGATTTTAATAACCTAAAACATTTTCTAATTTCTTCTTCATTATTAGTTAACGCACCAATAGTCATTAAACCTTTAACTTGTATATTATCCATAAGATCAATTTTTTCTAAAAAGTTTGAAAGGTCTTCCGGATTAATCCCATTTTTGCTTTCTTCTCCGGAAGTATTTACTTCTATTAATACAGCTTGTTTTTTATTAAGCTTTTCTAATGACTTATTTAATTTTTCAGCTGTTGATAATTTATCTAATGAATGTATTAAATCCGGATTTAAACTTAATAATTTATTAATCTTATTTGATTGTAAATGTCCGATAAAATGAAACTCTTTATATAATCCGGCTAATTGAGGGATTTTAACTTCTGCTTCTTGAACCTTATTTTCTGCAATAAATTCAAAACCTTCATCCAAAGAAGCTTTTATTACTTCAACAGGATGAGTTTTAGTCACAGCTAAAAGTTTAACTTCATCTGAATGTCTTCCACTTTTTGCTGTGCATTCTTCAATTTCTAATTTAATCTTCTCTAAAATTTCTTTATACATCTTTTCACCTTAATACAAAAAAAAATATTTTCATAAAATTGTCAACAACCGCTTACAAATCAATTTATTTTATCTCGTTTGTAGGATGATTTTGCTTTCATAACATATTTAAAATTGGTTAAATAACTAATTTTACTATAAAATATTTTTTCTATAAATGTATTTAAAAATAATGAAATAATTACTATAATTACTCCAATAACTTGAATGAAACTTAAGTTTTCATCTAAACATAATACTGCAAGAATTGTTGCAAATATTGGTTTTAATAAAAAAAACACTGATCCGGAAACTGTCTTTATCTTTTTTAAACCCATAAAAAAGAATACATAAGCTATACCGGTCACAAAAATACCCAAATATAACATACTGACAATGTTTTTTAAATCAGGCTTAAATATCATAACTTGATGAGAAAAAAGCCCTAATATAAATAAAACTATTGCTCCTCCAATAAAAGAAATACTGTTAAATAGCATAATATCATATTTTTGTATAATAGATTTTGATAAAACCGTATATAATCCAAATGTAATTGAAGCTAAAACTGAAAAAATTATACCTAAAATTATATTTCGTGAATCTGTGACTACTCCAAATTGACCTAAAATAACAACACTTATTCCAAAAATACCGATTATCCAACTTAATATATTAAAAACATTAAAACGCTCTTTTAATATAAATAATGCAAAAATCCCTACAAAAATTGGATTTGAACTAATAATTATCGCAGATAAATTAGCTTGTCCATAATATATTCCTAACTGCAACATATACATACTTACACAAACATTTAAAATCCCAACTAAACTCATCTCCAAAAAATCATACAATTCAACCTTTTGTTTAGTTCCTTTTATTAGATAAATTAAAAATAAAAAAACCCCACCCGTAATAAATCTATAACAAGTTATAGCTAAAGGAGATACAGAAGTATCTAATATCTTCCCCATTAATTCTATAGTTGAAAATAAGAAAATTGCTAAAATACAATATATATAATTTTTATTCATTTATCACCTAATATTTATTTTATATGTTCATACTATCCTATAACGACATATTTTTTGTCAAGCAAAAACAATGGTAATGTATAATAACGTCAGGTTGAAATGTTCTGCGAGCATCCCTGCTTGCAGGAAAATAATCTAAATTCATAGCCTCGGATTTTAATCCGATGGAT
>JBAYZJ010000136.1:0-3862 GCA_041672565.1 Endomicrobiaceae bacterium | reverse complement strand
CTATGTATAAAATTTCCGATTTTTTTGTAGCTTTGCCCGGCGGAATAGGGACAATTGAGGAAATAACGGAAATTCTCACATGGAGACAGCTTTTCCTTCATCAAAAACCATGCGCATTACTGAATATCAACGGCTTTTTTGACGACTTTGTAAATTTTTTAAACAAAACGGTCTCAGAAGGTTTTATGAATCAAACCCATCTTGATAATTTAATAGTTGAACCTGAAATTGAACAACTTATGAATAAATTAAAAAATTATATATGCGGCGCGCATGTGCCGAAATTTTAAAATAAATGATTAAACAAAAAAAAGCAAAATTTATGGAAGTTTGCGGCACACATACTTTTGCAATAGCAAAATTCGGAATAAAAAGCATATATTCTGAAACTATAAACTTTTTATCCGGGCCAGGATGTCCGGTATGCGTAACGTCGCAGGAAGATATTGACTATATAATAGAACTGGCAAAAAACAAAAATAATATTATTGTGTCTTTCGGAGATATGATAAGAGTTCCGTCAGGCAACTTAAAAATGTCTTTGGAAAAATTGCCGCAGGATAATATAAAAATAATATATTCCGTAGGAGAAGTTTTAAATATTGCATACAATAATTCGTCAAAAAACGTAATATTTATTGCCGTAGGGTTTGAAACCACTTCCCCTTTAATAGCAAGTATAGTTTCTGAAGCAAAAGAAAATAAAATAAAAAATTTTTTTATTTTTGCAGCGTTAAAAACAATAATACCCGCAATAGATTTTTTATTGCGCTCAAAACAAATCAATGTTGACGGATTTATTCTGCCGGGACACGTTTGTTCCGTAACAGGCTATAAGCCTTTTGAATTTATTGTAAAAAAATACAATATCGCCTGCACAGTCGCAGGATTTAATCATACTAATTTAAAAACTGCGATTGATAAATTATATGAAATGCACATTAACAAAAATTATAAACTTATAAATTGTTATACACCGGTAGTAAGCGAGTGCGGAAATATAACCGCTCAGGACATTGTGAATAAAGTTTTTGAAAAAGATGACGCCGTTTGGAGAGGACTCGGAAACATTAAAGAAAGCGGTTTAAAATTAAACAAAAATTACAATATGTTTAATATATTAAACATATTTAAAAAAACTGATAAAAAACAAATTTCACAAAATACATGCATATGCGGCAAATTATTTACCGGGAAATATAAACCGACAGACTGCAGCAATTTTGCAAAAAAATGCACGCCTGTTACGCCGATAGGGCCGTGTATGGTCTCTTCAGAAGGAGTATGCGCAAGTTATTACAAATACGGAGAAGAAAATGATAAATAAAACAATAGATTTATCTTACGGCGCAGGCGGCGAAAAATCAAATTTACTTATAAAAGAAATTAAACAGAAATTCAATAACGAAATTTTAAACAAAATGGATGACGCAGGTCTTTTCGCCGTAGGAGATAAAAAACTTGTTTTCTCAACCGACTCTTTTGTAATTGATCCTGTATTTTTTAACGGCGGAGACATTGGGAAACTCTCAGTATGCGGAACTGTGAACGATATTTCAATGATGGGAGCAAAGCCTCTGGTTATGTCTTTGGCAATGATAATAGAAGAAGGTTTCAGCCAGAATGACTTGCTTAAAATTTCATCATCAATAGCGCAAACCGCAAAAAGAGCGGGCATAAAAATAATAACAGGAGACACTAAGGTTGTAAATAAAAACAAAGCGGACAAAATTTTCATAAACACTTCGGCAATAGGCATTGTCGGGAAAGATATCAATATCTCGGCATCAAACGCGTGCGAAGGCGACGATGTTATAATAAGCGGCAATATAGGAGACCACGCTTCGGCTATTATGATGCACAGGAATAATTTTAATTTTAAAACAAAAATTAAAAGCGACTGCGACATTCTTAACGGACTCGTCTCAGATATTCTTAAAACATGCAGGCATGTCCATGTTCTAAGAGATCCGACAAGAGGAGGAGTATCCGCTGTTCTCAATGAAATATCACAAAGCTCAAAAGTTTCAGTATTTATAGAAGAAAAAGAAATACCCGTATCAAACGCGGTAAAATCATTCTGCAGAGTCTTGGGACTTGAGCCTATTCACATGGCAAACGAAGGGAAATTAATATCAATACAGCCGCACCAATATACGGAAAAAGTGTTGAAAGCCATGAAGAAAAATCCTCTGGGTAAAAATGCAAAAATTATCGGAAAAATCGTTAAAGGAAAATCCGGCGTTTGGATAAAAACGCCTTTAGGAAGTTACAGAAAAATAGTCAGCAGCGATTTGTTAATTAATTTTATATTTTATGTTTTCTCGGTATTGAAAAGTTTTTATAATGTTTCTGCATAACTTTTTCAATGCTGTTATTTTGTTTATTAAACTCTTTTGACCTGACTGATTTATTCCAATAATGAAAAACAAAAACGCTTAAAGCGTCTACCAGATTATATCCTTCTTTTTTTACTCTCTTGCAAAATTCTATGTCTTCTCCGAAACACGGATAAAAACTTTCATTAAAGAATCCGACTTTTGAAAAAATGTCTTTTCTGATCAACATGCATAATCCGTGTATGGTTTTTGCTTTTTTGACTTTATTTTTGTTCATCAAAAATACGGTTTCGGCGACTCTGTCTATTTCTCTCTTGTTTTTTTCAACGGCTTTGACAAATTTTTTATTTTCAAAAGCGTTAAAGAGAGTCCCGACAATTGCATTTTTATGATCTTTTTCACACGCTTCGACAAGACCTTCAAGCCAATTTTTTGTTACGATAACGTCATTGTTCAAATAACATATGTATTTACCGGAAGATTTTGAAATACCGAGATTTAATGCGCCCGCAACGCCCATATTTTCACGGAACTGTATTATCCTGATTCTATTATATTTTTCTTTTTTATTTTTTGATTTTAAAATTTTAAAGTATTCTTTCGTACCGTCGCTTGAACCGTTGTTTATTAATATCAGCTCATAATCATAAGAAGAATATTTTAAAACGCTTCTAACGCACTGTCTTGTATATTTGACGGCATTGAAACACGGAATTATTATTGAAACTTTATTATTATTCATTGAAAACTATCCTGTCTATGCAGTTTTCTCTCATTTGTTTTATTCCCGGCAGCTTATCATTTCTAAATACTACGGCATTGCCGTTAATTATATAATTATACTGTGATCTGTATTTTTTTAACTCTATGCTGAATTTACGGCATTGTTTTGAACAATTTTCTCCAAGCATATTTAAATATCCGCAAAATCGCGTTGTTGAAATTTTAACATAAGGATAATATACGGATGCTTTAATATTCTTCGGAAGTTTCACGTTTATATCCCAGTTAACATTGTCTATTTCAATCCTTAAAATATTGTTTTGAACCATAAACTTCTGAAAAATTTTAGAATTTACAAGAGTTTCTCCGAAATATTCAACGGCTTCCGCGGAAACTTTTTTAGGAACAAATATATTATGCCGCGAAGCCGTTATCTTTTGTTTATTCGCAATAATTTCCGTAGCAAAAGGATCCGTTTTTTGTTTTGTTAAAAGTCTCCCGAGCGCAAGTTTTATTTCCGGATAATTTTTCCTGATAAAATAAAAAAATCCCCAGTCGTTAAAGATGATTTCGTCAAATACAAAAGGATTTTTTGATATAAAAGCTGCAAGCCTTGTTGCCTGTTCAAAATACTTATCGGTTAAATAAGGCAGCACCACGCTTATTTTTTTTACGGAAGATTTTGATATAAGAATTTTCAAATCTTTTATTCCGGGCATTTTCATCTGGCAGAACTCATCACCAAAATAAATTCTTTCATAACCTTCACATTCGTCAAGGTCTGCAGCATCATTTATGAT
>JBAYZJ010000135.1:0-3863 GCA_041672565.1 Endomicrobiaceae bacterium | reverse complement strand
TTATGAATTGTGTAGAAAAGGTTCCTTAAATGAGATCAGAAACGCAATAAATAAAGGCGTAAATATCAACGAATACGGCAGCAATAGAAAAACTCCGTTAATGATTGTTTGTTCAAATAACTGTGATGCCGAAATATTAAAATTATTACTTTCTTCAGGCGCAAAAGTAAATATGTCGGATTCTGACGGAAAGACTGCTTTGATGTATGCCTGTGAAAATAATGTTCATGAAGACGTAATAAAATATTTAATAAAAGCCGGAGCTGATATTAATGCAAAAACAAAAGAAGGTAAAACTGCTTTAATGTACGCTTGTGAAACAAATAAAAATATAAAAATAACGGTGCTGCTGGTAAATTCGGGAGCGGATGTAAATGCAAAAAACAATAATGGCATGACTCCTCTTATGTATGCAAAAACAAATAAATCAGGCGGATTAATAACTGTTATTCTTGTCCAGGCTGGCGCCACTTCTCATAACCCTGCAGATTTGGGAATATAATTATGAATAAAGAAAAATTATCTGTTATAGCGCTTAATATGGTTGCTGAGCTCGGGCCTAAAAAAATAACTGCTTTAATTGATTTTTTTGACGGTGCTTATAATGTCTTAAATGCAAGTTTAAAAGATTTACGATCTGTTGATAAAATAACTGAGAAAATAGCTTTAGGCATTAAACGGGCAGCTGATTCTAATGCGGCTGAGAAAGAAATTTGTTTGGCAAAAGACAACGGAATAGATATTCTTGTATATACTGACAATAATTATCCGTCACAGCTTAAAGATATTTATGATTTCCCTCCCGTGATTTATGTTAAGGGTGAAATTATAAAAAATGATGCTTTGTCAATCGGTGTCGTCGGTTCGAGAATGCCTACAAATTACGGAAGAACCGTGACGTCTTCTTTTTGCAGATATTTTGCAGAAAATGAAATAACTGTTATATCAGGGCTTGCCAGAGGAATAGACACTGAAGCTCACAAGGCTGCTTTGAAATACGGCGGCAGAACTGTAGCGGTTTTAGGTAACGGATTAATGGAATATTATCCTAAAGAAAATATGAAATTGCAGGAAGAAATAAGTGCCAGCAGCGCTGTTGTAAGCGAATTTCCTTTGACTCAAAGGCCTGATAAATATCATTTCCCAAGGAGAAACAGAATTATAGCAGGTTTGTCTATAGGAACATTGGTGGTTGAAGCAGCCGCATCAAGCGGGGCGATAATAACAGCAGAACTTGCTGTCGAATACGGCAGAGATGTCTTTGCTGTTCCCGGACCGATATTTTCCGCTTATTCAAAAGGTCCTAATAATTTAATAAAAAACGGTTCATTAATGGCATTGGAACCTCAGGATATTGTCAACGAAATAAATTCTTTATCACAATGGGTAAATAAAAAGAAGAAAAATAAGAAAATAAACATAGGAAATATCAGTGATATTAAAGATAAAAATAGTATAAATGTTTTAAAAATGGTAAAATCTTTCGCAAACGGCATATCGGCTGATGAATTAAGCGAGTGTTTGAAAATAGATATCCCGGAACTTTCTACAGTATTGATTGAGTTGGAACTTAACGGATTAATAAAGTCTATGCCGGGACAAATATATATAATAAATAGTTAAAAATTATGAGGATAAAATGAAATATTTAGTTATAGTTGAGTCTCCTGCAAAAGAAAAAACAATATCAAAAATATTGGGAAAAGATTACTTGGTTAAAAGTTCTTTCGGACATATAAGAGATTTGCCTAAAAGCAAAATAGGCATAGACATTGAAAATAATTTTGAACCGACTTATATAGCAATGGCAAAATCAAAAAAAGTTATTTCTGATTTGAAAAAATCTGTCGAAAAAATCGACCATGTTTATCTTGCAACAGATTTTGACCGCGAGGGAGAAGCAATTGCCTGGCATTTAAAAGAATTGTTAAAATTATCCGATAAAAATACCAGCAGAATAACTTTTCATGAGATTACCGAAGATGCAATTAATAATGCCGTAAAGAAACCTAGAAAACTTGATATGGCTTTAGTTGACAGCCAGCAGGCAAGGAGAATTCTTGACAGATTAGTCGGTTATAAATTATCTCCTCTTTTATGGAAGAAAATCAAGAGAGGTCTTTCCGCCGGAAGAGTTCAGTCCGTTGCCGTTATGATGATATGCGACAGAGAGGCAGAAATAAATAAATTTATCCCTGTTGAATATTGGTCTGTGGTTGCCGAACTCCAAAAAAGAAAAGAAGAAATTTCTTTTAAAGCAAACCTTATATCCAAAGACGGTAAAAAATTTGACAAACTTTCAATAAAAAATGAACAGCAGTCAAAAGACATATTAAAAGAACTTGAAAATGCATTGTATAAGGTTTTATCCGTGGATGAAAAAGAAAGAAAAAGATCTCCTTATGCGCCGTATACAACATCGACAATGCAGCAGGATGTTTCAAGACGGATCGGATTTTCTCCTTCAAAAACGATGATGGTTGCGCAGAAATTATATGAAGGAATAAATATAGGCAGTCAGGGAGTAGTCGGTCTTATAACATATATGAGAACAGATTCTCTTAATGTTGCAAAGGTCGCTCAGGAAGAAACATTAAAATTTATAGATTCAAATTACGGCAAGCTTTTTTTGCCTAAAAATCCAAGATTTTATAAAACAAAATCAAAAGGAGCCCAAGAAGCTCATGAAGCAATAAGACCTACATCCGTTCAAAGAACACCTGAAATGTTGAAGCAATATTTAACGGCAGATGAATATAAGCTCTATAATGCTATTTGGCGCAGATTTGTTGCAAGTCAAATGGCAGATTCAATTTACGATACTGTAAGTATCGATATAGGCGCAAATAACTATATATTTAGGGCTAACGGCAGCACCGTAAAATTTGAAGGATTTATGAAAGTTTATTCGTCTGATGATGATAAACAGGAACCTAAACTCCCGAAACTTGAAAAAAATGATATTTTGAATTTGCTTGGTATATTGCCTGAACAGCATTTTACAGAACCTCCTGCAAGGTATAACGAAGCCAGTTTGATTAAATCTCTTGAAGAACACGGAATAGGAAGACCTTCGACTTATGCTCCTACGATAAAAACGATTTTGGACAGATTATATGTAAGACTTGAAAATAAAAAATTTTATCCTACAGATTTGGGGATAGTTGTAAACACTTTTTTAAAAAATAATTTTAAAGATGTGATTAATTATGAATTTACGGCGGATATAGAAGAACAATTTGACGAGATTGCCGAAAATAAAATTAAATGGCAGGAAGTTATTAAGAAATTTTATGATCCTTTCAGTTCATATATTACACAGGCTGAAAATACCCAGAGACAAAAAATAGAGCCTAAAATGACTGATGAAAAATGTCCTAAATGCGGCAAACCTATGCTTATAAGAGACAGCAGGAGGGGACAGTTTATGGCATGTTCAGGTTATCCTGAATGCAAAACGACTTTTTCAATAGATAAAGACGGAAATAAAGTAAGCAATGAACCTGAATTGACTGATGAAAAATGTCCTAAATGCGGCGGGAATCTTTTGAAAAAAAGAGGATTCAGAGGTCCTTATCTGGCTTGTGAGCATTACCCTGAATGCAAAACGACTTTTTCAATAGATAAAGACGGAAATAAGATTATAAAACCCGAACCTGAAGTTACTGACATAAAATGTGAAAAATGCGGAAGCCCTATGCTGAAAAGAATTGGGAAAAGAGGTCCGTTCTTGACTTGTTCGGCTTTTCCTAAATGTAGGAATTTACAATGGATAAAACAAGATTCTCAAACAGCGAAAGCAGCCAAGAAAACTGCAAAGAAAACTGCAAAGAAAACTGCCAAAACAAAGAAATAGAACAATT
>JBAYZJ010000134.1:0-3899 GCA_041672565.1 Endomicrobiaceae bacterium | reverse complement strand
ATCCGCATAAATATTTTACCAATCTTTCTTTTCAAATAAACCGAAGTTTTCTCAAAGATATTCCATACAAATTTATTAAACAAAAAGGCTATTACTTTTTGACCAGTAAAGCTGGCGGCTAAAAGTCCTAAAAAAACAATAACGGAAACAATCAGAATATAAACAATTAAATAAGGATCCGTCACATACAACGTCAATTTTGAAATACTAACAAGTTTATCTTTTACAAACATATTTATATGTATTAAATAAATACCAAATACTGCAGGCGTGGCAAAAAATACACATCTGTCAAAAACAGAATTCACTGCAGGTTTCTTTTTAAAAAGGCAAAAAAGACTCACTGCCGCGGTTATTATAAAAATCGAATTATAATTAAGCATAGGAACAAAAGAACGGTTTAGAACATAAACAAAAAATATTCCCGCGCCTAATGTAGCAATGGAACTTAACAAATATACAGCCAAATACCAATACCATTTAATTCTCATGAAGAATTGTTCATTTAAACGAATATATGCGCCAAGCATATATACAAAACTGATCCATAAAATATTATACCCGTTCGTAGTAACCGCCGTAACGCCAGGAAATATAAATCCCCATAAAGAAAATAACACCAGCAAAATGACGACAAAAATATCGGTTTCTTTTTCTGAAAGCGATAATATAAATTTATTGTAAAAAGGAAAAAGAATATAAAGCATTACGTAACATGATATAAACCAATTTGTTCCTGACAAAACCGGCAATAAACTTTTTATTAAATTTGAATGAGAAACCGGATAATTAAAGATATAGGCTGTAAATAAGAATAAATAAGAATAGAAGATTATTTCAAACCATAACTTTACAAGCTTTTGAAGTCTGAACTTTTGATATATTAAAAAATATCCTGAAATCAGTATAAAACAATTAACTGCGCAAATAGACAAACTTTCAAGAAAATATGATAAAAAATAATTAACGCTGTTTAATGGAACTGATTTTAAAATTCCGCCGAACAACAAAACATGAAGAATTATTATCATAAACATTGATACAAATCTCAACAAATCCAAACCGGATGATCTTTGTAAATTATTTTTCATATTCGGTCTTTCCTTTTTAAAACTTTATTATAGACTTTTTTAAATGATCCCGCTACCAGATTTTTTTCATAAGAATTGAACGAAAAAGACCATACCGCCGCAAAAAAAAGAAAACAAAAAACAACTATTTGCAAAATAAAAAACACAATACTTTTTTGCGGAATATATTGTTTTGAAATCAGCGCAATAAAAAAAACGGCGAGAACAGGAGGTAAAGACGAAATAATATTTTTGAAAAAATAAAGTACTTTTATGCCTATCTTAGAGTAATAAATATTAATTATAATACCCTGCCCCAAAATTAAACATGCGGCAGTAGTCAAAGCGCAACCAAAAGCTCCGTAATATTTCGATACAGGTATTGATACGGCCACATTTAGCACTGATATCAAAACATATATTACAGCTCTGAAAGCATGCTTATTTTTCGCAAGTAAAATTGATATTCCTGTATTTTGGATGAGAGGAATTACCAACGCTCCCATAAGAACCAGAGCACATAAATACGCTTCTTTGAAATCAGCGCCTACCCAAAAATTTATAAACACTCTACCATAAAGCCAAAAACCTAAAAACATCAGCATAACAATATAAAATTGTATTCGTCCGACCTTAACAAAAATATTATTTATTTCATTCATATTGTTTTTTCCGGCTGAAAGAGCCGATAAATGCGGCAAAAAAACAGAACTTATATTTGAAGAAAAATTCATAAACATCATATCCAACTGCATTGCCACCGCATAAACGGCGACTACGGCTGTTCCTGAAACCGCGCCTAAAATGAGCTGTCCGGTTTTCCAGTAAACCTGATCCATTAAAGCGTTTAAAAAAATAAAAAAAGAAAAAAACAATATTTCCTTGACAAGAGGTTTATCCCAGTAATGAAACTTTATATTTGTCTTTAATTTGTACATTGAATAATAAGCATTAGCCGTTATCACGCAAACATTACATAAAGTTTGAACTATAACCATAGCGACCAAACTTGATTTAAAATATAAAACAGCAAATACCAATGCCGGCTGCAATACAATATTTATAATATTAACTGTTCTTAAAAAAACAAACTTTTCGCTTGCCTGTATTATTGCAGAAAAAATATTACCGGGAATAACTATTGCGACATTAAAAAGCATAATCCAAAAAATTTGCTTAGCCAAAACAATTTCATATGGTGAGAGAGTTTTTGAATAGAAAGGCAGTAAAAAATTTAATCCGGCAATCCCTGTTATGATAATAATAAAAGAAATACCGAAATACAAATATGTTGTTACGGCTAAAAGATTTTCTTTTGCTTTTTGGTTATTTTGCGCCGTAAAACGGCTTAGATAACGCACTGTCGTACCGGCTAATCCGAAATCCATTATCATAAGATAAGCTATAACCGAACCGACTAATTGATAAAGGCCGTACTCTTCTTTGCTTAAAAATATAAGCAACACCGGAACATAAATAAGACCGATTATACTTTGAAGTCCCATCGAAAGATAAGATAAAACAACTCCTGCTTTTCTCTGATTCATAATATCCCATTAACATATATCGACAGCTAACAGCTATTTTTTAGAGTTCAAATAAACTTATATCAGCGTAATTAACGAATATAATTATAAAATAATAAAATATAAAAGTAAAAACAGCAGTTTTATTTTTAAAGTTACAAAAATTGTTCTTACTTTATTCATATATTTTAACAATATAATGTACTGATGAATAAAATTAAAATTTGATAATTTCATTAGAAACAGATTAATAATCCTTATGGTAAATATTTCCCGGTTATAATTATTATAAATTAAATTTACAGTTTTTTTAAAATGATTTTTTATCGTATCATACTATTGACAATATAAATTTTAATTTATATAATTTTGTTAGTTTAATAATTTAATAATGATAGATAGCAAAGGTGCTAAAAGAATTTAGAGTTCTTTTAGCGTTTTTTATTTTTCAAACAATAAAAAATATAAGTTTAAAGTTTTACAAATTTAATAAATAACGGCAAAGGCGCTAAAAGAATTTAAAAATCTTTTAGCGCCTCTTGTTTTTAGGGAGCAAGAATATGAATTCATTTATAAAACGTGAAAGTTTTCTGTCAGAAAAAGACGCAGTATATAATAAAACAATAGGCGCAGGCGATGGTTGGTTCGGATATATAAAAGAAGGACAGGTTTTGAGAATAACCGATATAAAAGGCAATCAAGCCGCCGACTCTCTTTTTTATGACGCCGATGCCCCTCAAGACCATTACAGCGCCGTCAGAACCATAACGAAACAAAAAAATATATATCTTACTACAGATACCGTTCTTTATGCGGAATCGGGAAAAGAATTAATGAAAATTACAGCCGATACCTGCGGCAGACATGACACTCTAGGAGGAGCCTGCTCTTCACAAAGCAATACGGTAAGATATGCGCACTCAAAAGAGTATATGCATAACTGCAGAGACACTTTTATGAAAAAAATTTCATCGGATAAAAAATATTTAAAGAGAGATCTTGCTCCGAATATCAATTTTTTTATGAATGTTCCGGTAACAAATGACGGGCATTTATGTTTTGCCGACGGACTCTCTTCTAAGGGAGCATATATAGAAATGACGGCTCTTTGCGATGTTATGTTTCTTTTAAGCAACTGTCCGCAGATGAATAATCCTTGCAACGCTTATAATCCCACACCGGTTAAAGTAACCGTCTGGGATAAAAAATGAATAGAAACAATAATAGTTATTTTAAAGGAGATATTAAAAATGCAAAAACTCTATGAAAAAATGTTGTCTGCAGGAGAAAAGTGGTCGGCGCT
>JBAYZJ010000133.1:0-3908 GCA_041672565.1 Endomicrobiaceae bacterium | reverse complement strand
GCCGTCCATGCTGCAGTAAGTTTTTTTAAATCGTAACTCCAAAGTTTTTGGTTGTAAGGTTCCATAAAATATTTTGTTATTCCGTTTCCGAACATAGCCTTACACCAGTCAATAAAAGGCATATCATCATAAATTTTAACGTTTTTTCTCTCCTCTATTCCTTTTATGCATTCCTTTTTTTCATTATCATCAAGGTAATATAAATTAGCCTGAAAAGGAAAAGGAATTAAACGCCCGCGAAAATAAATTGCGGCATTTCTTTTAACCGTTAAAAGTTTTTTGCCTAGGATTTTTTCCAGGAATTTTTTTATTTTTTTATCTTTTATATGAATAAAATGTCCGGAATAATCGAATGTAAAACCTTTGTCTTTTACAGATTTGCAGAGTCCTCCGGCTACAGACTCTTTTTCAAAGATAAGACAAGTATCTTTAAAAAAATATCCGAACGACAAACCGCTTATTCCCGCCCCTATAACTATATTATTTGACATATTTAATCTACTTTTATCACTGATAATTTAACTGCCAGAAAAATTAAAACAACCAAAATAAAGCAAAAAAGCATCAATGCAAAATATTGTGGTAAAATAACGGTTAAATAAGCCGTTATCCCTAAAATAAAACATGCTATATAAACAAAAAACAATATTTGTTTTCTCGTGTATCCCATTTTTTCAAGTCTGAGAGGGAAATGATCTTTACTTCCTAAAAAAGGATTTTTACCTTTTTTTATTCTCATTATACTTACAAATATTGTCTCATATAACGGAACCGCCAGAATCAATAGAGGAGCAAAAATACCTATAGAATTTATTTTTGTATATGAAGTTCCCATTGCTATTGTTGCAAGTATAAATCCGATAGAAAGGCTACCAGTGTCGCCCATAAATATTTTTTTATTTTTTGATAAATTATAAGGAAGAAATCCTAAACACCCGCCAAATAAAGCAATTGAACAAAAATTCACATAAATCATTTCGCTAGGCAAAGCTATGAAAAAGAAAAACAAAGAAGCTGCAGCCGCAATACCGCATGACAAACCGTCCATTATATCTATGATATTAAACGCATTCGACAAGCCTATTATCCAAAGTATGCTTATAATTATTGAAAGAAAATAGTTTTCTATAAAATTAATTCTTATGTCAAAGAAAACTACAACTACTATACAGGCAACCGCCTGTATAAAAAATTTAAATTTAAAGCCTAAACCGCCTTTTTTTATATCGTCAAACAATCCAAGCATTAATAATAAAAAAGAACCTATTAACAAAGATCTTATACTGTTTAAAGTTCCCGTAGGAAAGTGAGTAATAAACCTTATAATAAGCAGGCTTATAAGCCAGCCGCTCCAAATCGCAAGACCGCCCAAATAAGGCGTACTTAACTTATGAGTTTTAACTTCCGTGACAGGCCGGTCATATATGTCAAATTTAACGGCTATATAGCGAAATACGGGCGTTAACGCCAAAGCAGTTAAAAATGCCGAGAAAAATGTAATCAAGAATAACATTTCATTTGACATTTCAGAATAATCCGTTCCACTTTTCTGTATTATATTTCATATCCGCAATATCAGCCGCGGATGCAATTTCACAATTGTTTAAAACATTTCTTTCAATATCGCATTTTAAATTTTTTGAAATATTTGCAAAAAATTTATTTGCAAAAATATTTATCTGCTCTTCATTTAATTTTATATGTATCGAACCTTCAACTAACAGTCTTTTCCCTCTTCTTCTCTGACAAGAGCCTACAAGTTTTCTCCCGTTTAAGAACAGATCGTCTTTATAAAAGGTTTTAATACATGATATATCTTTATGCGCAGTATCTATTTTTTTTTGTTCATCACACACTATATTTATTTCTTTCAAAGCATTTTTTATTTCATTATGAATAATTCTGTACGTTTCTTCCTGATTATAGACATAAGGCCATATATCGTCGGAAACTGTGAGAGAATAAGATAAATCTATATCATGAAATACGGCAAGACCGGCGGTCATTCTTCTGACAAGAGGATAATTATTTTTGTTTTCTATATCTGCTTTTTTTTGGAAATAACCTATTGTAAATCCAGGTTCCGACCATGTATAAAATCTAAAAACAGATTCAAAAGGCTCTTTTATAAAGAACATTTCGTCTATCGCCATATTGCTTTGGCAATTTCTTGGATTATCAACAATACATCTTAATTTCATATAATATCCGCATTAAACATTTTTTCATTTTATATTTCATTATTTGAAACTGCTTCAAGAAAGGCATCTACAACTATAGGATGAAATTGCTTATTTTTATTTAATTCTATTTCTTTGATTACCTGTTCCTTTTGCAAGCCTTTTCGATACGGTCTGTCGCCCATCATTGCATCATAAGCATCTGCGACAGATATTATCGTGGCTATCAGAGGTATATTATCCCCTGAAAGTCCGTAAGGATATCCCGAACCGTCATATTTTTCATGATGGAATTTAACTCCTAAATTAGCAATCTGAAATTCATCGATAGGTTCCAAAATTTCAGCCCCCATTGAAGGATGTTTTCTTACTATATCTATTTCCTCTTCAGATAAGCGAGTCGGCTTATTCAATATGTCTTCAGGTATGCCTATTTTGCCGATATCATGCAATAATGCCGATATCTTCAGCGAATCTTCAAATGATTTCAAATCAGTTATTAAATTACGAGGCATATATTTGACTAAAGTCATCGAATATTTCATAACTCTTTCGGCATGTCCGTGCGTATACGCATTTTTTATGTCAATTGCAGTCGCAAGCGTTTCCACGGTATTTAACAATAATTGTTTATTTACATCCAGCTGCTGTTTTATATCTTCAAATAACTGCGCATTTTGAATAGCCATAACCACATCGGAAGCAAGAACAGTCAAAAATTCTATATCATCATCAGTAAAATCATAATTATCAGTTTTGCCTCCTATAAAAAAAACGACCATTAATTCTTTTCTGAAAAACCCCGGAACTATAAGATCTGCGCGGTATAAAGACATCTCATTTTCCAAATCATCAAGAAAAGCAACAAGTTCTTTATTCTGTTTATTTTCTTCTTTTAAATTTTTAATATGAGATAATAATAAAAATTCTCTGTGATTAACTGATAAGTTTTGATTTGAAAAAAACTCTATTATAGGATTAGTATTTTTAATTTTTGTAAAACCTACCGGGATCTTAAGGCCTTTTCTGCCGCGCGAAACTTTGATTATATATTCCTGATTATTTTTGTTATAAAGAAATAATCCGGCATGATTAACATCAAGACTTCTTGTAACGCTCCTTATCACTAATTTTGACAACAGGTTAGCGTCATGAATAAGAATCATTTGCTTTGCGACTTTTGACAAATAATTTCTAAAATCTTTTTTATATTCCATAATTATTAAATATAATTTAAAATTTTCTCTTTTAAATCAGCCAAATCTATAGGCTTTTGAAGATAATCAATAGCCCCCAAAGATATGACATTCTCCTTGTTATCCGCGCTTATACTTCCGGTAATAACTATAACTTTTGCATTCGGATCGGATTTCTTAATTTTTTTGAGGACTTCAATTCCGTTTATACCGCCTAAATGTATATCCAAAAAAACGCAGTCAAATTTATCATTCTGGTAATAATTTAACGCTTCTTCTCCTGAAATAGCGGTAACGCTGTCTATGTTCAGCCTTTTCAAAAATCTGGCCATAAACGCAACTATCTCTTCTTCGTCATCAACTATTAAAACTTTTTTGTTCACAAACTTTCCTCTGTATTATGTGTTTTTTAGTATAACATAAGATTATATGTTTGGCAACTCAATAATTATGTCCGTACCATGCATATAAGTTGATTCAAACCATACTTTTCCGTTATGATTTTCTTCAACCATTCTTTTCACTATATACA
>JBAYZJ010000132.1:0-3909 GCA_041672565.1 Endomicrobiaceae bacterium | reverse complement strand
GCGGCAATGATTAACAAAAGCTTTGAATTTGCAAGAAATATGGGCTTTAAATCGGTGTTTTTAGCAGGAGACCCAAATTATTATTACAGATTCGGATTTAGACAAAGCACTGACTATAATATAAAAAACACTGATAAGATTGAAGCAAAATATGTAATGGCATTTGAACTGGAAAAAGATGCGCTTAAAGATATTTCAGGCGCTGTTTCTTTTTTCAATTATTGACAAAAAGATCGATTTTCTGGTATCATAACGGCAATAACTTATTAATAGCATGTGATGGGGTACACCACCTTGGGTGTAATTCGTCACATGCTTTTTTTATTCGCAGAGGAGTTTTTTATGAAAGTAAACGGTAAAATCATTTTGTTGCAAAAAGATATAAATCTGTTTGATTTTTTGATTAATAACAACTATGAAATTTCAAAAATAGCTGTTGAATTAAATAAGAAAATCATTGTAAAAGCAGAATTTAAAAATATAGCGCTCAATGACAGCGACTCCCTTGAGATAGTGACTTTTGTAGGAGGAGGTTAAAGAATATGCATATTACTCTTAACGGAAAAAGAGCAGTTACAACGGCAAAATCAGTATCAGAATTAAAAGAATTTCTGCGCATAGAAAAAGACAGCGTCTTTATTATTAACGGATTTCAGACAGACAAAAATCTTATACTGTCTGAAAAAGATTCAATAGTTATCATTAAAAAAGGAGTGACGCCGTCAAAAGATGAATTTGAAAGTATGATATCGGCAAGACATACGCCGCAAGTTTATGAAAAATTAAAAAAAGCTAAAGTAGCCGTTGCCGGGCTTGGAGGACTTGGCTCAAATATTGCGGTTATGCTTGCCCGCACAGGAATAGGCCATTTGTTATTGGTAGATTTTGATACTGTAGAACCAAGCAACCTCAACCGCCAGCATTATTTTACAAGAGATTTATCAATGCCTAAAACTGAGGCCTTAAAAAAACAGATATATGAAATTAACCCGTTTATTACTACAGAAACTAAAAATGTTTACGTAGACGAAAAAAACATTGAAGACTTGTTCCTCGGATATGAAATAATATGCGAAGCTTTTGATAATCCTGAAATCAAAGCAGTTTTAGTCAATACTGTATTAAATAAAATGCCTGAGGTAAAAGTAGTCGCGGCAAGCGGCATGGCAGGATATTTCAGTTCAAACAGTATTAAAACAGAAAAGAAAATGAAAAATTTATATGTTTGCGGCGATTTTACAAACGGTTCAAAACAGGGAACAGGATTAATGTCCCCCAGAGTTCAAATATGCGCCGGTCATCAGGCAAATATGATTGTAAGATTACTGCTTGGCATAGAAGAAGTTTAAAAAAGGAGATTTTTTAATTATGAATGATAAATTAATAATTGCCGGACGGGAATTTAATTCTAGATTTATTTTAGGCTCGGGTAAATTCTCGCTTAACCTTATAAATTCAGTAATAAAAAACGCCGATGTAGAAATGATAACTCTTGCATTGAGAAGAGCAAACACAAACGGCTCTGAAAATATTCTGGATTATATCCCGAAAAAAATTACTCTCTTGCCGAATACTTCAGGCGCCAGAACAGCCGCCGAAGCCGTAAGAATAGCCAGACTTGCCAGAGAACTAGGCTGCGGAGATTTTATAAAACTTGAAGTGATAAATGATTCAAAATACCTTATGCCTGATAATTTTGAAACAATAAAAGCTACTGAAATATTGGCAAATGAAGGTTTTATAGTTATGCCTTATATGTATCCGGACCTGATTGCCGCGAGACAACTGGCAAATGCAGGAGCAGCAACAATTATGCCTCTTGGAGCCCCTATAGGCAGCAACAAAGGACTTTTAACATTTGAATTTATAAAAATTCTTGTTGATGAAATATCTCTCCCCGTAATTGTCGACGCAGGCATAGGAACTCCGTCACAAGCTTGTCAGGCTATGCAGGCGGGCGTTGCCGCCGTTATGGCGAATACGGCAATAGCGACTTCAGGAAATATCGCATTAATGGCAAAAGCTTTTAAACTGGCTGTTGAAGCAGGAAGGCTGGCGTATCTTTCCGGACTAGGAAGAGTTTTAGATTATAAAGCAGAAGCTTCAAGTCCGCTGACTGACTTTTTGGAGGATTAAATTCAAATGAAATATGCAAAAATGGAACATATTAATTCTGAAATAATGGAAAAAGTTCTGGATTTAACAAACGGCTATGATTATAATTCTTATACGGAAAAAGATGTCTTAACGGTTCTAAACAAGGATTATTTGAATATCAACGACTTTGGAGCTCTCCTTTCCCCCTCAGCTTCTGTTTTTTTAAATAATATGGCTTTAAGAGCAAAATATGAAACGCGGAAACATTTTGGTTCATCTGTCTGCCTGTTTACGCCTTTATATATTTCAAATTATTGCGAAAACCATTGCACCTACTGCGGTTTCAACTGCAAAAATAAGATAAACAGGGCAAAATTAACGTTTGAAGAAATAGAACAGGAATACAAATCGATAGCAAAAACGGGATTGGAAGAAATATTAATTTTAACAGGAGAATCAAGAGCTCAATCAAATGTTGAATATATAGCAGATGCCATAAAACTGGCAACGAAATACTTTTCAACTATAGGAATAGAAATATATCCTTTAAATACGGAAGAGTATGAATACTTACATAAATCAGGAGCGGACTTTGTATCAGTCTATCAGGAAACATACAATACAAACAAATATAAACAGGTTCATAAAAACGGGCCTAAGTCTGTTTTTAATTATAGATTTTATGCTCAGGAAAGAGCTGTTAAAGCAGGAATGAGAGGAGTATCATTCGGCGTTCTGCTCGGGCTTGACGATTTTAGAAAAGATGTTTTTGCTTCCGGTATTCACGCATATTTAACGCAGCAAAAATATCCTCATGCAGAAATCAGTTTTTCTACGCCGAGACTGCGTCCGTATGTCAATGAAAATAACGTCATTTCAGGCGTTCGTGAATCGGAGTTGTTTCAAATTATGCTTGCCTACAGATTGTTTATGCCGTTTGCCGGACTTACAATTTCGACAAGAGAAAGAAGCGGTTTTAGAGATAACGTAATAGGAACCTGCGTAACAAAAATTTCAGCAGGAGTAAAAACAAGCGTCGGCGGACATAATGAAAAAGAAAAAGGCGACGCCCAGTTTGAAATTGCCGATCCGAGAAGCGTCGGCGAAATAGTTAAGTCAATAGAGAAGCGAGGCTTACAGCCTGTATTTACGGATTATATCCGTGTTATATAAAAACAAAAAGGTATTGTTATGATTATTGCAGTAACTAACCGTCTGTTATGTAAAAATAATTTTCTAAATCAACTTGAGCAAATATGCCAAGCTGAGCCTTATGCTATTATTTTAAGAGAAAAAGATTTGAATGACAATGAATATGAAATGTTGGCTTTAAACTGCAAAAAAATATCTGATAAACATAATGTATCTTTAATTATAAATTCAAAAATCAATATAGCAGAAAAACTAAATATTAAAAATATTCAATTATCATTTACGGATTTTATTCAAAACCATGACAAATTAAAAGATTTTAACATGATTGCCGTTTCTGTTCATTCAAAAGATGAAGCTATAAAAGCCTGCAGTTTGGGAGCATCATTTTTGATAGCAGGACATATTTTTGAAACTGACTGCAAAAAAGGAGTTGTTCCGAGAGGATTGATATTTTTAAAAGAAATAGTTAATACTGTAAAAATTCCCGTGTTTTCAATAGGCGGAATTACACTTTTAAATGTTCCGGAAGTCAAAAATACAGGAGCAAAAGGAATATGCATAATGTCACAACTTATGACATGTCCAAATCCAAATGATATAGTCTTAGAATATAAAAAACTATTCTTTACTTTTTGTCTCGAGTCCAAAAAGTAAACA
>JBAYZJ010000131.1:0-3973 GCA_041672565.1 Endomicrobiaceae bacterium | reverse complement strand
GGAAGCGGAAGATGCGGTTAAAGCAATAATGCAGGATAAGACTTTCGGAGATTCCGGGACGAAAATAGTTTTTGAAGAATGGCTTGATGGACAGGAAGTTTCAGTTTTGGCTTTTACGGACGGGAAAACTTTTTCTGTAATGCCTCCGGCTCAGGACCATAAAAGAATTGGAGACGGAGATAGAGGACTCAATACAGGCGGGATGGGAGCATATGCTCCGGCTCCTTTGGCGACTCCGGAGCTGATGGAAAAAATCAATTCGGACATACTTCCTAAAATTCTTTCAGGTTTGCAAAAAGAAAATATAGATTACAAAGGCGTATTATATATCGGGTTTATGATAGTTCAAGGGGAGCCTTATGTTCTTGAGTTTAACTGCAGATTCGGTGATCCTGAAACGGAAGCAATTTTGCCTCTTTTAGAAACTGATTTGTCTGATATATTTGTTAATACTATTGAAGGCAGACTTGGAGAAGTTAACATAAAATGGTCTGATAAGTCTGCAGTTTGCGTTGTTTTATCTTCCGGAGGTTATCCTGAAAAATATGATACCGGTATTCCTATATACGGGCTCGATAAGATATCTGAAGATGATGCAATTGTTTTTCATGCAGGTACCGCAAAGGACTTGGAAAATGAACCTGTAACTGCAGGCGGCAGAGTTGTAGCTCTGACATCTGTTGCCGATGATATAAAATCTGCAATAGATAAAGTTTACAAGGCTGTTGAAAAAGTTAAATTTATGAAAATGTATTATAGAAAAGATATAGCTCAGAGGGCATTAAAAAATGGATAAAAAAATAGAAGTTGCGGTAATAATAGGTTCGGATTCCGATCTTCCGGTTGTTTCTGAAACTTTGAAATTGTTTGATAAATTTAAAGTTGAATACTCAATTAACGTTGCTTCTGCGCACAGAACTCCGGCTTTGGTTAAGGAATGTGTTAAACAGGCTGTTTCAAAAGGCGTTAAAGTATTTATAGCTGCTGCCGGTATGTCGGCTGCTTTGCCGGGTGTTGTTGCTTCGGAGACAATTTTGCCTGTTATAGGTATACCGATTGACGGCAAAAACTTATCAAGCATGGATGCTCTTTTTTCAATCGCTCAGATGCCGCCTTCAATACCGGTTGCATGTGTATCCATAGGAAAAGCAGGAGCAGTAAATGCAGCTGTTTTAGCTTTGCAGATACTTGCTTTAAACAATGAAAATATATCTGAAAAGCTTCTTAAGTATAAAGAAGACGTCGCAAAAATTATAATGGAAAAAAATAAAAGATTGAAAGATATAGGTTATGTTAAATATATAGAGGGAATGAAAAAATAGATGGAAGAAAAAAATAGAAAAATTATTTTGGATTCGGGGAAAATACAGACGGCAATCACTAAATTGGCGGATGATATTTTATCGAAGAACGATGATATCTCGAAAATTGCAATAGTCGGAATACAAACAAGAGGAGTATACCTCGCAAAAAGGTTGTTAAAAGAACTTACTGCGAAAAAAAATACGGATATAGAGATTCCTTTCGGTATTCTGGATATAACTTTATACAGAGATGATTTGGGAGAAATGGGTGCTGATTTTCCGACGATAAAAGACACAAGCATTCCGTTTGATATAACTGCCAAAAATATTATTTTGATAGATGATGTCTTATATACCGGCAGGACAATTCGTTCGGCTTTGGACGTTTTAAAAGATTACGGAAGACCTAAATCAATACAACTGGCTGTTTTGATAGACAGAGGCTACAGGGAACTTCCTATTCAGGCTAATTTTATCGGATTATCATATTATACAAAAGAACAGATTTGCGTTGAATTAAGAGAAGTCGACGGGCAGGATACAGTTTATACATGCAATTAAATTAATTTTAAATAAAGAGGGGATATGCCTTTCAACAGGAAAGACCTTTTAGGTTTGGAAGAGTTAGAAAAAAAAGAAATTCAAACGATTATTGATTCCGTCAAGCCGTTTAAAAGTTTATTTACAAGATCTATAAAAAAAGCGCCTGCATTAATAGGTAAAACCGTAGTTAATTTGTTTTATGAACCTTCTACCAGAACTAGGACTTCTTTTGAAATTGCCGCAAAAAGACTTTCCGCCGATGTTGTAAACATCGCGACAGCCACTTCAAGCGTTGTAAAAGGAGAAAGTTTAATAGACACAGGCAAAACGCTTGAGGCTATGAAAGCTGATATCATTATAATAAGACACAGTCTTGCCGGCACGCCTGAAATACTTGCAAAAAATTTAAATGCGTCAATTATAAATGCCGGAGACGGTTTTCATGAACACCCTACACAGGGACTTCTTGATTTATATACGATTTATGAAAAAAAGAAAAAGATAGAGGGGCTGAAGATCCTTTTAGTCGGTGATATTTTACACAGCAGAGTTGCAAAATCAAATATATGGGCGCTGACTAAAATGGGGGCAAAAGTAAGAGTTGTCGGACCTCCGACTTTAATTCCAAAAAATATTGCCGATTTGGGAGTTGAAATTTTTTATGATCTTGATAAGGCGATAAAGGATGTTGATGTCGTAAATATTTTAAGAATCCAGATGGAAAGACAACAGGAAAATCTTTTCCCTTCCGTTCATGAATATGTTGAATTGTATCAGGTTACGTCAGAAAGATTGGCAAATGCAAAATCAGGCGTTTTAATTATGCATCCCGGACCTATGAACAGAGGAATAGAAATATCCTCAAGTGTTGCAGACAGTACTTCTGCGGTTATTAACGAACAGGTTACAAACGGCATCGCCGTAAGAATGGCTGTTTTGTATTTATTGTCGGCTGCGAGAATTAAACAGGGGAAAAAACATGTCAATTCAAATTAAGAATATCAGAATTGTTGATCCGGCTTCAAAAATAGATAAGACGGGAGATATTTTTATTGAAAACGGTAAAATAGTTGCAAAACTTTCATCCGTTCCTGATAAAATAATAGATGGAAAAAATAAAATAGCCGTTCCGGGTTTGATAGATATACATTCTCATTTAAGAGAACCGGGACAGGAAGAAAAAGAAACAATTGCGACAGGTACAAGATCAGCCTGTAAAGGCGGAATAACTACCGTTTTCTGTATGCCTAATACAAAACCGGTGACGGATAATGCTCCGTCAGTGGAATATATATTAATGAAATCCCAAAAGGAAGGAAAAGTCAATGTCTTTCCGATAGGATGCATAACAAAAGGTTCTTTGGGACAGGAACTTGCCGAAATAGGAATATTGAAAAAAGCCGGTATTGTTGCAGTTTCTGATGACGGAGTTCCTGTAAGCAATTCTCAAATTATGCGAAGAGCTTTGGAATATGCAAAAATGTTTGCAATTCCGGTAATTTCTCATTGTGAAGATAAAGAGTTGTCAAAAAACGGTGTTATGAATGCCGGTAAAAATTCAATGATTTTAGGGTTAAGAGGCATCCCTAATCAAAGTGAAGAAGTTATGGTTGCAAGAGATGTTATGCTGGCAGAGCTTACATCGGGACATCTTCATATAGCTCATGTTTCAACGGCCGGTTCTGTTGAGCTTGTAAGACAGGCAAAGAAAAAAGGATTGAACGTTACATGCGAAACATGTCCTCATTATTTTACTTTAACGGACGATGCTGTTAAAACGTACGATACAAATTATAAAATGAATCCGCCCTTAAGGAGACAAAAAGACGTTGACGCCGTAAAAGAAGGCCTTTTCGACGGCACTATAGACTGTATTGCAACAGATCATGCTCCTCATACATTCGAAGATAAAAACAGAGAATTTGACTTGGCTCCTTTTGGCATAATAGGTTTTGAAACTTTGCTGTCTCTTGTTTTAAATGAACTTGTAGATAAAAAAGTTCTGTCATTTAATGATGCAATATCGAAAATGACGCGTAATCCTGCAAAAATATTCTCATTGCATGGAAGAGGGACTTTGTCAGCAGGTTCAATTGCCGATATTACGATTATTGATACAGAATATC
>JBAYZJ010000130.1:0-4007 GCA_041672565.1 Endomicrobiaceae bacterium | reverse complement strand
TACCGCAATAATTTCATCCACGGCATGTTCAGGCAGTTCCCATTTATTCTTTACTATTTGGCACATTATGCATTTTACGTTGCACAAACTTGTTACAGCGCAGTAAAGTATTCTCATTTTTGATTTGAGAAAAACTTTTCTTTCCGCTATTTCAAGTTCGTTAAGCATAATATTGTCAAAACGTTTTTTAACTTCAGCAGGAACATTAATATTTCTTACGTCGTTATAAATATCCTTAACGTTTTTTATATCGCCTTTAATATTGCTTTCCTGAATTTCAACTATTATCTTATTCAACAAATCTTTGAAAGATTTTCCGTATTCCTGTTCATTTACCGAACCGGCTTCAAATTTATCCTTTAAAGACAAATATTCATTATAGTACATGAAATCTCCGTTATAGTAATTTAAGATGAAACTCGGTAATTCTCCCCGATATGCAGTTATCATTACATAAATCGCCGTAATTATTTTTTATAATACTTTCTCTGTAAAATTTCATTTTCTCATTATTCCACAGACTTTCGATAGAGCTGTCCTTTAAATGTCCTATATTCTCATGAATATAACATTGGCAGTCAGGTCTTACGGATCCGTCAAAATCAAGAGTCAGGCTGTACCACGGCAAATGGCACAGCAGTTTATTTTCTACGGGAGCCGTCTTTTCCTGATTATATTCTTTATGAAATTCTTTATTCCCGCATTCTTCACTTATATCATTTTCTTCAATGTCATTACTTAAACCGTTTTCCGGTAATTTTTCTTCTTTTTTATTTTCAAACATTTTATCCGCGTCAAAAGCCGATATTTCTTCATCGGTCAATGATACCGTTTTTAATCTGCTCTCAACTCTGATTCCGTATTCTTCGGCTTTCTTATGAACCGACATCATTTGGAAAGACAGCAGTTTGATGTCTGCATCTGAAATATTTGTGAATATATCCTGTTCTTTTTTTATCGCGACTTCTTTTTCCGTAGGATTTTTCGGAAGATAATCTATAGGCATATAACAGATAAAGTCAAATTTATATTTGGCGGCAAAATCGACAAATTTATCTAAATCGGAATAATTTTCCCTCATCACAACAACATTCATATTAAGTATAATCTTATTTTTGAATTTATTTCTTATTTCATTTAGTAATCTAAGATTTTTTTCCAATACGTCAAATTTTGCGCCGCGCCTTATTTTTTCATACGTTTCTTTTTTTATTCCGTCAATAGAAATCGTCATTTCAATATTATTTTTAACTATAAGTTCCATAATTTCTTCATCGGCCAGCTGAAAATTCGTTATCAAACTTTGTCTCATATTCGGATAATTTAAAGCATGTTTTAAAATATCTTTAAAATACGGCAGAAACAAAACTTCGCCGCCCTGCCACATAACTCTTTCAAGATAAGGGAATAAACTCATTATTTCATCTAAACGCTCTTTAGGCAGCTCCCATTTGCTTCTGCTTGTTAAACACATAATACAAGCAATATTGCATTTATTCGATAAAACAGCCATTAAATTTCTAGGTTTGCTTTCCAACACTGTTTTTTTAGAAGCTATTTCGTATTCGTTTAAAAATTTGTTTTTAAAAAAGACATTATCTTCTATCTTATTAAAGTTATTTTCATATAAATTTACAGTTTCCTTATAGAGTCCGGTATAATTATATGCCTGCGCAAGAAAACATAAAACCTGGCTGTTAAACGGATTTTCGGCAAGTTCTTTTAAATAATTTGTTATCAATTGATTATAATCGCCGTCAAAACCGTAATTACCCGGGAAACGCTGGTATAATTCTTCATTTATTTCACAATATGTTTCATTAATAATATCCAGAGTGAATTTATCTCTTATTTTGTCAAGTACTTCAATCGCAGAGCCGTATTTATGCAAAATTTTATATGTTTTTGCCAACAAAACGGCAATATAAACTTTCATTGTATTGCCGTTGTCTGTAAGATCCAGAGATTTCTGTAAATTTACAACCGCTTTTTTATAATCGGAAACTTCATTATATATTTTGCCGATTTCAAAATACACCATATATTGTTCGCTGTATCCGCCGTCTTTTAACATAAATAAATATTTTAACGCATTATCATATTCGGATAAATGATAATAAATTTTTGCCGTTTCTAAATAAATATCGTTTTTTGAAATTTTGCCGTCATTAAGAAGACCCTGCAAAAAAATAAGCGCTTCTTTATAATTTTTATTATCCAAATATTCTTTAAGCCGTTCTAAACCCATTAAATTATCCCCTAATAAACGCCGTATTACAATTTTTTATAATCCGCCAAAAATCCGGAATAGCACCTTTCCGCGCATATTGACCTGTCATCACATATAAGATTTTTTCTGTATTGTTGCATCTTCTTTCCGTTCCACACTTCAAAAAGGCTGTCTTTCCCCGCATCTCCTACAGGCTGCCCCGGATCGCAATAACATTCAGGAAATATTCCTTTGGCGGAAACAAACATATATTTCCACGGAACGCGGCAAAAAAACTTTTCCTTTTCTTTTGTTCCGCCACTAAGTTCTTCATCATGTATATTATTTTCTTCTTTTTTATCTCCGCCAAGAATATCAAAAGGAATAAGATTCCTTATATTGATTCCTTCTTGATTATTGATTAAATCATCAACTATTTTTTTCAATTCCGGTATTGAGGAACGGTTAAGATCATCAAGCAAATCTTCTTCCTTAGGAACCGACGCGGTGCCCAAAATAAGACAAATTTCGCTAAATCCGTATGATGAAGCAAATTTCAGAATTTCAGGCAATCCTTTATATGTCGATTTCATTACGACGACATTAAGCGCCATCGGATTTTTCGATTTATATAAATCTCTGTATTTTTTTATAAAAGACAAATTATCGCACAGTTTCTTAAAAGAACCGTTTCTTCTTATGTATTCATATATCTTAGCATCAGCGCTGTCAACTGATATTATCATATTAACGTTATATCTGACTAATTTCTCAGCCATAAATTCACTGATATTTTGGGCGTTGGTTGTTATCTCCTGAAAAAGATTATTTTTATAACCAATGTCCAGCATTTCTTCAAACCCTTTATATATAAAAACTTCGCCGCCCATCCATATTATTTTTTCCAGATACGGCATCAGTTTAAAAACCTCTTTTTTCATATTCTCCGATATGTTAAAAGGTTTGTCTTTATGACACATTATACAGTCTAAATCGCACAAACTTGTAGGCATAACTCTTATATATCTGGGATATGATTTTAAAATTGTTTTTTTTTCGGCTATTTCATATTCATTAAGAATAATATTGTACTCTTTAACATATTTTTGCGGGAAAAACTTTAACAGTTCGGAAGTAATATGAGAAAGCTTCTCGTAATCCGAACATTTATTTAAATATTCAAGAAGAGATTTAATATGCTGCATATCCTCATATTTAACGCTTTGATTTCTAATTATTTCATCTATTTTTTCCATATTATATATCCTTTAATAATATGCGCCGAAACATCCTATTTCAGAACAAGCTTCAATAACACGCCCTTCCAAAGAGAATTTTATAATATTTTTACGTATTTGCTGAACTTTTTCGCAGTTCCACGCTTCAAAAATATCGTCTTCGTTTATATTGCCGAACATTAGCTTTTTATTATTGCACGTACAGCTGAAAGCTAATGATCCTTCGTCATATACGCTTATGTGTTTCCACGGAGCATAGCATGCATTTGTTGTTCTGTTATTAGCATTTACCGGCAAATCTTCGCTTTTATTGTTTTTTTCAGCCTGAATTTCTTCCTCTTTTATTACGGGAAGACTGCTTACGAGATCTATTCCTTTTTTCTTAAGATTAAAAGATAATTCGTTTACGGCAGAATAAGCGTTTTCTATTTCTTTATTCATTTTTTTCAAATTTATTCCGTCATCTTCAAAGAAAATATTTTCTTTCTCAAAAAAATCGTCTCTCCAGCGCATCAGCGGAAGTATGTAAACCGTATCCAATTTATTTTCAACGGCGACTT
>JBAYZJ010000129.1:0-4052 GCA_041672565.1 Endomicrobiaceae bacterium | reverse complement strand
TTGCAGTTTTTGATGAAAAGTATTGTGTAGGAATGACAAAATTAACATCAGAAACCACAAGTCTTTACAGTGTAATGGCTTCTAATAATGACGGTATGTCCGACACGCAAAATGGCTTTATACATAGTCATACTATAATCTTTAAGGTTTATAAATCTGCAACGAATACAGAATATACTTTTTCTGCTAATGAAGTTACACATATTTCAGGTAATCAAAATTTTGCTGTTTTAGGAATAGCTACATTTAATTTAAACGGTTCATATTCACAAGATGATGTATTTTCTTTGACTTTAACAGCTGACCCGGTAACAGGGGGAACTTTACAAAACAGTGCAAATTATATCTCAGGTAAACCGGTTACTATTAATGCAGTTTCCAACATAGGCTATGTTTTTCAAAACTGGCAAGACAATGGAATAACTATCAGTACAGAGGCTATGCATCAAATTACTATGCCTGAAGAAAATTATTTCTATACGGCAAATTTTACAGCAGCGGCTCATCAGGTTACAGTCAGCCCTGATAACATACAACACGGTTCTACATCAGGTGGAGGAACTTATGGAGTAGGTGCTCTTGTGAGTGTTGTTGCCACAGCACAACAGGGTTATGCCTTTAGTTACTGGACAAGAAATGGTCAGGTAGCAAGTATTAATGCTCAATATAATTTTATTATGCCTAACCAAGCACAATTACTGGTTGCTTATTTTGAGATAGATACCCCTGTTTTATATAATTTAACAGCTAATGTTAATCCTGTAGGTGGAGGTATTGTAGATGGTCTCGGTCAGTATCCTGCCGGTCAAACGGTAACCGTTACAGCAACTCCGGCTGTCGGATATAGTTTTGTTAATTGGACAAGACAAGGTGTGTCAATGAGTATTAATCCAAATTATACCTTTAATATGCCGGCTTCTGATGTAGAATTAGTAGCAAATTTTCAATCAACAGCACCTGATGAATATAATTTAAACCTTTCAGTTTCTCCGGATAACAGCGGAAATGTGTCCGGTGCAGGTTCTTTTCCTGCCGGTCAAGCGGTAACCGTTACAGCAACTGCCAATACAAACTACAGTTTTGTCAATTGGACTAAAAACGGTCAAGTTGTTAGTTCTATCCCAAATTATACCTTTAATATGCCGACAGAAAACATTAGTTTAGTAGCAAATTTTTCTCAAAATATCAGAACTTTAACTCTGTCAGTTTCTCCGGCTAATTCCGGCGTTGTATCGGGGACAGGTAATTATAATGCCGGAGATCCGGTAACTGTTACAGCAACTGCAAACACAGGCTATACATTTTTAAATTGGACAAACGGAGGAAATATTGTTAGTGAAAGTTCTGTATATACATTTAATATGCCTGATTCCAATATAAATCTGACCGCTAATTTTTCCGCTAATCAAAGTCAGGTAAGTCTTGCAGTTAATCCTGTTAACAGTGGAACGGTTACAGGTGCAGGAACTTATTCATATGGTGCAAGCGTTACAGTCACCGCTACAGCAAATTCTAACTACATATTTGAAAACTGGACTAAAGATAATCAAATCGTCAGTAGTAATTCAAATTATACATTTAATATGCCGGCTGAAAATATTAACCTGATTGCAAATTTTGAGGAATTAGCTCCAACTCTTTATACTGTAACTGCTGTTGTTAATCCCGAAGATTCCGGTACAATTACCGGAGCAGGTCAATATGAGGCAGGACAATCTGTAACCCTTACAGTTACACCATCAGAAAATTATAATTTATTAAATTGGACTAAGGATGATCAAATTGTCAGTAGTAATCCAAGTTATACATTTGATATGCCGGCAAATAATGTGAGTTTACAGGCAAATTTAAGTCTTTCAGAGTATTCTTTAATGTTAGAAATCAGTCCTGTTGGAGCAGGGACAGTTAGCGGAACAGGAACTTATAATCCCGGTGAACAAATAGAATTATCTGCAACAGCAAATCCCGGATATCAATTTTTAAATTGGAAACAAGAAGATAATATTTTAAGTACAAATCAAAATTTTGTCTATACTATGCCTGCAGAAAATGTAAGCTTAACTGCTCAGTTTACAGCTATAGAATATAACTTAAATATAATTGCTGAACCTGTTGATGGCGGGATTTTTACCGGACAAGGCACATATACGGTAAATGATCCTGTTAGTTTAAATGCTGTTCCAAATACCGGCTATCAGTTTGATGGTTGGAAGATTAATGATCAGCTTATTAGTACAAATCCACAATATACATATACTATGCCGGCTAATAATGTGAACATAACTGCACACTTTTCTTTGCAATCTTATTCTTTAACTTTGATCACCTCTCCTGCTGATAGTGGACAATTATCAGGATCAGGACAATATACAATGGGTTCAGAGATAAGTATCTCTGTGGAAGCAAATCCGGGTTTTGAGTTTGTTAATTGGAAAAATGGAAACACAGAGATCAGCACTACTGCTGAATTTGTCTTTATTATGCCTGCTGAAAATGTTAATCTAACTGCTTTTTTATCAGCTTTGAACTATGATTTGTCTTTAAGTACAATTCCGGAAAACGCCGGAACAACCACAGGTCAGGGTTCATATATCGCAGGTGCTGAGATCAATATTTCAGTTAATCCGGCACCGGGATATAGCTTTAATAGCTGGATATACGGAGAAATGTTAATCAGTAATCAGCCTGATTTTGTCTTTATTATGCCTGTCGGAGATACCAACCTAACAGCAAATTTTGATATAATTAACTATGATTTAGACATAAATATAAATCCCATTAACGGCGGAACAGTTACCGGTATAGGTTCTTATCCCGGAGGAACATCCGTTCCTCTTAGTGCTACCCCTGCTTTAGGTTATCAGTTTGTCAATTGGAAAAACGGAGACACTATATTAAGCACTTCTGAAAATTATTCATTTTCTATGCTGTATAGCGATGTAACCTTGTCTGCAAACTTTGAAACAATATTATATCCTTTGACTATTTCTGTAAACCCAACCGGTGGTGGTATTGTAAGCGGTGCCGGATCTTATACCGGTGGCAGTCAAGTACAACTTACAGCTGTTGCTGCTATAAACCATAGCTTTAGTAATTGGTCATTGAACGGAGAAATAATTAGTAATTCAGCTAATTATCTTTATACTATGCCTTATCAGGAAGCAAACTTAACAGCTAATTTTAGTGTAGATGAATTTACTCTTATTTTAGACTCCAACCCACAGGAAGGTGGTATTGTCACAGGTGCCGGAACTTATGCAGTGGGAGAAGTTGTTAATATTTCCGCTCAACCTAATGAAGGATACCGTTTTACGCAATGGAAAAGACAAGGAGTTAATATCTCTAATAGTGCTGATTATAATTTCTTTATGCCTGCTGAAAATCAAACAATTATCGCACATTTTGAACTTATCCCTCCCTCTTTATATGCACTAAATTTAAACGTTATGCCGGCTGAAGGCGGAAACGTCACAGGTGCAGGAACTTATGCCGAAGGAGAAGAGATAACGGTTATTGCCGTCAATCATCCTGATTATCGCTTTATCAATTGGACTTCAAATAATCAAATTGTTTCAGAAAATATAGAATATACTTTTAATATGCCGGCAAATAATCTAATTTTAAATGCTAATTTTGCTTTAAAACAATATGTAGTAAATATACAGAGAAACCCGGCTAACGGTGGCACGGTAACAGGTGCAGGGACATATATCAGTGGCAGAAATGTAGTTTTACAAGCAAGTCCGGCCACAAACTATCAATTTATTAATTGGACTAATACACACGGTGATATTATTGAAACACAAGAAACCTTGTCTTTTGTGATGCCGGAAGAAGATGTTCATTATATAGCAAATTTTAGCCCCCAGCAATATAACGTTAACGCTGTCATAAATCCACAAAATGGAGGTACAGTTACAGGTACGGGTTCTTATAGCGTAGGAGCAGAAGTAAGCTTAACAGCTACTCCGGCTGAAAATTATCATTTTATAAGCTGGACTAATGTCGCAGGTACAGTCATTAGTAATAATAATAATTTTACTTTCTTTATG
>JBAYZJ010000128.1:0-4116 GCA_041672565.1 Endomicrobiaceae bacterium | reverse complement strand
AGAGAAATATAATGCTTTAAAAGTGAAGATTGCATGAAAAAAGCTTGCCTGATAAACTCTTAAAAAATTAAAAAGTATATTTGTTTTATATGAAATATCAAAAAAGCGCTAAAGCAATATATAATGCGTAATTTGACACATATGTATCATTTTGGTATTATTTTAAGACGATATATACTGGGGGTAAGATGGAAATTAAGTATTTAAAAAATGAATTGTATGTAGAAGAAATGCCTGTTTCAAAACTGGCAAAAAAATATGAAACGCCAATATATATATATTCTAAAAAAACTTTAATATCAAATTTTGACGCATATAAAAAGGGTTTTGGCGATATTGACAGTATTATTTGTTATGCCGCTAAAGCAAATTCAAATCAGAATATTATGACAATTCTTGCAAAGCTCGGTTCGGGCGCGGATATAGTGTCAGGCGGAGAGCTCTACAGATCTTTGCTTGCCGGAATAAGACCTGATAAGATTGTCTATTCAGGTGTCGGGAAGACGGCTGAAGAGATAGAATATGCGCTGAAAAGTGATATCTTGATGTTTAATGTTGAATCTTTTGAAGAACTTCAGCAAATTAATTTAATCGCTAAAAAACTTCATAAAAAAGCCAGAATTTCTTTCAGAGTTAATCCTGATGTCGACCCTCATACTCATAAACATATTACGACAGGAAAGCACGGCAGTAAGTTCGGAATAAGATATGAAGACGCTTTCGATATGTATATGGCTGCATCGAAGATGACTAATATAGAAATAGTCGGTGTTGACAGTCATATAGGTTCTCAGATTTTAGAAGTTGCTCCGTTTAAACAGGCGGCTGTAAAACTTTCTAATCTTATAGATAAGTTGGAAAAAGCAAAGATAGTCGTTAAGTATATTGATATAGGCGGAGGTCTTGGCATAAAATATCAAAAAACAGAAAAACCTCCTACTCCTGAAGAATTGAAAAAGGCCGTAATGTCGGTATATTCAAAATATAAAAACAAAACTATTATTGTCGAGCCGGGAAGATCAATAGTTGCAAGTGCCGGAATAATGGTTGGAAAAGTTTTATATAGAAAAGTTTCAGGCGATAAGAAATTTATTATAGTTGATATGGGTATGAATGACTTAATAAGACCAACTCTGTATGATGCGTACCATAATATTGTTCCTGTTAAAAAAACTTCTAAGAAACCGGTTATTGTCGATATAGTCGGTCCTATTTGTGAAACAGGCGATTTTATTGCAAAAGACAGGAAGTTCCCTATGCTTTCTCAAGGAGAACTGATAGCGGTTGAATGTATCGGGGCATACGGTTCCGCAATGGCGTCACAGTATAATTCAAGACTCAGAGCACAGGGAATTGTTATTGACGGCAAAAAAGTAACAGGCATAAGAAAGAGAGAAGAATTAAAAGATTTGATAGCAAAAGAAATATAGTTAAGAAGGAACAAAAATGCCGCAAAATGATATACAATTTTATAAATTAACGGCTGCAGGCAATGATTTTGTGCTTATAGATAATAGAGAAAAAATAATTCCCGAAGATAAACATTCGTCTTTAGCGGCAAAACTTTGTGACAGAAGATATTCAATAGGCGGAGACGGATTGATTCTTCTCGAAAAAAGCGATATAGCAGATTTTAGAATGAGATATTATAATTCTGACGGTTCACATGCCAGTATGTGCGGAAACGGCGGAAGATCTATTGCAAAATTTGCTTATGAATTAGGTGCGGTGAAAAAAAATATGAAATTTGAAACGGATGCAGGTTTGATAACAGCTGAAATAAAATCAGATACTGTAGTAAACCTTGCATTGTATAATCCGAAAGACTTGAAGCTTGATATAAATTTACAGGCAGAAGGCAAACAGTTTGAAGTATCATGTTTAAACACGGGTGTGCCGCATGCCGTTATATTTGTAGATGATGTGGAAAAAATAGATGTTGTAAAATACGGGAGAGCAATCAGATTTCATAAGGAATTTTCACCAAGCGGAACAAATGTAAATTTTGTTCAGATAACAGATAATAATACGATACTTGTAAGAACTTACGAGAGAGGCGTTGAAGATGAAACTTTAGCCTGCGGTACAGGCGTTACGGCTTCATCAATAATATCGGTAATAAAGAAAAAGGTTATTTCACCGGTCCATATAATAACAAGAGGAAAAGATAATCTTTTTGTTTCATGTTTAACAGACGGATTAAAGATATCTGACGTTTATTTGGAAGGACCGGCGTTAGTATCTTTTACAGGTACCGTAAAAGTAGGATAAAAAAGGATAGGAGATTTTATGTTTTCAGGTTCGTATACGGCAATTGTAACACCGTTTAAAAACGGGAAAGTCGATTTTGATACTTTTGAAAAACTTATAGAAATGCAATATAAAGCGGGAATCACAGGAATTGTTCCGTGCGGGACTACAGGAGAATCCGCAACTTTATCTCATCAAGAACATGATGAAGTTATTGAATCTGCCGTAAAATTTTCAAACGGCAGAATGAAAGTTTTTGCAGGAACAGGTTCAAATTCAACCGCCGAAGCTGTCAGGCTTTCAAAACATGCCGAGGAAGTCGGTTGTGACGGAGTTTTATTAGTTTCTCCTTATTATAATAAACCTACGCAGCAGGGTTTATATCTGCATTATAAAGAGATTGCCAAATCAATTAAAATACCTGCTATTTTATATAATATACAGGGAAGAACATCCGTTAATATTGAACCTAAAACGATTGCCAGAATTGCAGAAGACTGTAAAAATATTATTGCTGTAAAAGAAGCTTCAGGGTCGTTAGACCAAATGTCTCAGATAAAACTTTTATCTCCTGATATTTATTTGCTGTCAGGTGATGATTCTTTGACTCTTCCCGTTATGTCTATAGGAGGATGCGGAGTGATATCGGTGTTATCAAATATATTGCCTAAAGAAGTTGCGGATTTAGTAAATGCCGTTTTGAAAGGCGATTTTAAAAAAGCCGTTGAAATGCATTATAAATTTTATCCTTTAGTTAAAGCAATGTTTGTTGAGACAAATCCTATTCCTGTAAAAGCGGCTATGGAAATGATGGGTTTATGCTCGGGAGATTTGAGGCTTCCGATGTGTTCTATATCGGATGCTAATAAAGAAAATTTAAGAAATATTTTGCAAAATTACGGTTTGTTAAAGTAAGAAAGAGGAAATATATGCCTAATATAATTGTTTGCGGCGCAGCCGGAAGAATGGGAAAGACTATAATTCAATTGGCGAGTGCAGATCCTGAAATAAAGGTTGTAGGTGCTGTTGAAATTGATTCCAGTCATGCTATAGGTACAGGAACTCCTGCTATAGTAAAATCTTCAGATATAGAAAAAATTATAAAAGAAGGGGATATTATAGTTGATTTTACAATTCCTTCAAATACTGCTAAGAATTTAGAAATAGCGGTAAAAAAAGGAGTGTCTATAGTTGTCGGAACAACCGGTATCTACGGCGGAGAATATGAAGGCGTTTTACAAAACGCTTCAAAAGCAATACCTGTAGTTGCTTCTCCTAATATGTCAATAGGTATTAATATCTTGATAGATTTAGTTGAAAATCTTGCAAAAAAAATTCCTAATTACGATGTTGAGGTTCTTGAATTACACCATAATAAAAAGAAAGATGCGCCTTCAGGAACCGCTATTCGTTTGGCAGAAGCTGTTGCAAGCGGTATGGGAAAAAATTTGAAAGATTGCGGAGTGTACGGCAGGCATGGATTAGAGGCGGGCAGAAATCTTGGAGAAATCGGTATTCATGCGATAAGGGCTGGAGATATTGTCGGAGAACATACAGTATATTTTGCGGGAAACGGCGAAAGAATTGAAATTTCTCATAAAGCAACTTCAAGAGATAATCTTGCTTCAGGAGCGTTAAAAGCCTGCAAATGGCTTGACGGTAAACCTGCAGGATTGTATGATATGAGAGATGTTTTAGTCCTGAAGTAAAAAATCAATAAACTTTTATATAGCAAAGGTGTTTTATAAATCTATTGAAAAGGAGTTTTTATGGAAATTAAATACAATGATAAATTAGACAAATTACCGCCTTATCTTTTTATTGAAATAGATAGAAAGAAAAAAGAAGCGATAGAAAGAGGTGCGG
>JBAYZJ010000127.1:0-4142 GCA_041672565.1 Endomicrobiaceae bacterium | reverse complement strand
ATCTGCCGATATTGTCGGTTATAGGAAATATTTCAACTTTATTAGGTTTATTGGGAACAGTTACCGGAATGATTCAGACGTTTATTAAAATTGAAACTTCCGGCGGAACAGCCGAAGTAACTCTGCTTGCCGGAGGCATATGGGAAGCGCTGCTTACAACCGCCGCCGGTTTAAGCGTGGCCATTCCGACGCTCGTCATGTATTATTATTTTGAAAGCATCGTTGACAACCGTGAAATCCTTTATAAAAATATTGCGGCCGATGTATTTAATTTAAATTAATTTAAACGGAGACATTCTTGGATTCATTTAAACTGGAAAGAAGAAAAAAAACGGATACGAATTTAAATATAGCTCCTTTGATTGACATCGTTTTTTTGCTTTTAATATTTTTTATTCTTTCTTCGCATCTTATATCGCATAAAGGATTTAAAATAAATTTACCGGACGCGTCGGCCGCCAGAACGCAGAAAAACGGACAAACTACCGTTTTTATCAATAAAAGCGGGAAAATTCTTTTAGACGGCATAAAAGTTACAGTTGACGGATTAAAACCTTTGTTAAAAAACGCTTTAACAAAAATTCCTTCAAATACAGTAGTAATTAAAGCCGACGAAAACATTTGTCTGGGTTTGGGGGTTAAGGTAATGGACATCGCAAAAGAAGCCGGTGCAGGCGGAATTATAATATCAACAGAAAAAAACTGCAATGAAAAAAATAAATAACCTGTATATTTGTCTGTTAATTTCCCTTATAGCGCATACGTCCGCTGCAATTACAGGACTGTTTTATACCACGCCTGAGGTGATAAAAAATAAAAATTTTGAAATTACTTTTAAAACAGAGAAATTACCGTCGCGCGTTTATAAAATAAAAAAACAAAAAACAATCAACGCCGAAGCGGTAAAAGAAGAAATAAATCCGCGACGGCAGATAACCGAATTTCCGAAACAAACCGGTGAAAATGAAAAATCAAAAACCGCTTTTCTTTTGTATCAGGAAAGCGTCAGGCAAAAAATCAGACATGAAAAAAAATATCCGCGATGGGCTCTGCGGCTGGGGCATGAAGGTAAATCAAGGGTAATATTTTCCGTTCTGCCCTCCGGAACAATAACCGGACTTAAATTATTAAGTTCGTCCGGATTTAAAGAATTGGATGAAGAAGCGTTAAACGCCGTAAAACGCGCAAATCCTTTTTTATGTTTTCCGAATGATTTTAACGATGATAAAATAACTATGGAATTGGATATTGTTTTTACAATACGGCATAAAGAATAAAATTTATTATATTGAATTTAAGATATAGCGCGTGGCTTTCTACTTTTTGTATTGTCGGAGAAAGGAAAAAAACTGACCGCCAAATTCATTTAATTAAAAAAATATAATACAAGATTCAAAATTCCTGACAATTCAAAAAATTTGGTATAACAAGAGTTAGTTTACTCCAAGAATTAGGATTTGAATATAAAATATTTAAATCACTGCCATTTTAGGCTAAAAACGGCATAATCGTTAAATAATTTGCTAAAATCACAGAAAAAGATTTAAAGGAGTTTATAACGAATATTTCTCTTCCAATATTAATATTCGTTGCAGACTCTTGTAACAAAAAATAAGATATTAAAGTAATATACAGGGAAAAAACTTATATTGCGGCATTCATTTGCTGTTCCATATAATAATAGGCAGAATAAAAAAAGAAAAAACAGGATAAAGCTTTAAGCCTGTTGCACAATGAAATAACAAGCGGTTTTGTAATAACCGGGAAATTTCATATAAAATCAAAAATAAAACCGGAGGAACTTATGAAATTAAAAAATATTTTATTTTCGGCAGTATTATTTTTTGTGATATTTTTATCTGTGCAGAATTCGTATGCTCTGCAGCAGGGATGGCAGTTTGAGCTCAAAAGGCTTTCATTAAATCTTACAAGTACTGAAGTTCAGAATGCCGAAATTTACAAAATAAACGGCGTTTCAAACGCAAGGCTTACTTCAGATTCTCAGACATTGGTTCAGGGTGTTTTTAATTTTGCCGCGGATTTATTTACGAGAAAATCTTTTTGGTCTAATACCGTTTTCGCCGAGTACGGCAAAACATATATCCGTGCTCCAGGTAAAGAGGAAGTCATAAATGAAAATGCCGATAAAATATTAATTACGACGGATTATACTTACAGATTGTGGAATATTAATAGTTTCCTTGGCGGTTTTGAAGCAGGACCTTTTATAAATGCCGGGTATGAGACGGAATTTAACGCTCAGGACGATTCTTCGCTCAAAAGAATTATAAGAGCAATGACGGGAGCTAAACTGTTTGAAGGCAAATATTTGAAAAGCTTGTATTTGGCGGCAGTAGGAGAAGCGGATTATACTTATAATCCAGAAAGCGCAAAATTTGCAGCAGAAGCCGGAATTAAAGTTGAACAGCCTTTGAGAGAAGGTTTAAAAATACTGTATGCCGGCTATTACAGAAATTACATAAGCGAATCAAAAGAAAGAATAAGCGATTTAAAGTATGAAACGGAAATTGACATCAGGCTTGACGTAATGCTTTACAAAAATCTTTCGCTTGCGCCTTTTATAAATTATTATGCCGCCGAAGCAAAACATTTTTCCGCAAGGGGAGAAAATCTTTATACGGGAATTTCTCTTTCTTACAGCGTTTTTTTTAAAAAAGCAAAAGAAACCGAATGAAATTTTATCAAATGTAAAAACGCTTTCGGATATTAAAATACCGTAAAATTTTTAGTATTTTGGGAGTATTTATACCGCCGGAGGAACTGCCGGTTTTGCTTTCAGCGCATAAAAACTTCCGCCTAAGAAAGGCAGCAGCGTAAGTAAATAAACGGCATAATTTAAACCTATATGCTCCGCTAAAAACCCTATTATACCGACTCCGAGTCCGCCTATTCCTATTCCGAAACCAAGCATTAATCCGGATGCCATTGCCTGGCTTTTGGTTAGGATTTCCTGAGCGCTTACGACTGTAACCGAAAATGACGCCAAAAGTGCCATTCCCGCTAAAGCAAGAAATAAGATGCTCAAAATTCCGTTTGTCAATAAAAATCCTCCGAAAAACGGAGTCGCCAGCATTAAAGAATAAGCAATAACAGGTTTGCGCCCGATTTTATCGGATAAATGTCCTCCGATAAGTCCGCCTATCGCTCCGCTGAATAACATTATAAAAAGCAGGTGGCTGCTAACCGTTATGGAAATATCTTTTCCTTTTAAATATAAAGGCAGAAAAGAAATCAAACCGAAGAAAGCCAAAGAACGCAATGATACGGTTATAACGATTTTTGTAAGGCTTTTCCAGTTTTCTTTTAATGCTTTTATAGTCGAATGGTCAGCGGCTGCTTTTTTAACCATTTTAGGAGACGTTATCCATAATAAGAGACCTACTAAAAGCGCCGGAATTATAAATAATGGAGTAGTCTTTAATCCGTATGTTTTTACAAACGGAACTATAATCAGAGGGGTAAAAGCCAAACCGATATTTCCGGCTGTTACAAATATGGACTGATACAAACCTTTTTTATTTCCGCTTATTGCCGTAACCATTGCTGACGCCTGAGGATGAAAAGCTGCTGTTCCGAAGCCCGCCAAAGTAACCATTATAAACATTAATGTATAATTTTCAACCAATCCTATTAAACTAAGCAGAGCGCCCATCCATATTGTTCCGGCATATACCATCCATCGTTTATTTTTCTTATCTACCAAATAAGCAAAAAACGGCTGCAGAATTGAAGAACTTATTGTAAATGCTGAAATTAGTAACGCGCTTTTGCTTATGCTGAATCCTGCGGCGACTAAAAACGGCAGCAATGTCTGCATATAATTTGAATACCAGTCGTTTAGCCCGTGCGCAAAAGACAATGAAAAAAGCTTTAATCTTTTTGCTCCTTTATTTATATGTAAATTTTCTTTAATTGAAGCCGGTTCTGCCATACTCATAATAAAATCCTTTATTTTTCTGATGTTAATTTATTGTACAGTTTTAAAAAATATTCAAAATTTTTTTTTCTTTTTTCTATATCCGTTTTATACTCCGCCAGTTTTTCAAACCCTTTTTTTGTTATCTCATACCATTTCCTTGGCGATCCGGTTTTTTCTGTTTCCCAGAAAGATTGAACAAGAC
>JBAYZJ010000126.1:0-4148 GCA_041672565.1 Endomicrobiaceae bacterium | reverse complement strand
CAGCAGAATATTATTATGGCTTATTCTGTCTATGGCTGCAGTAACGTTCGGCGTTGGGCTGTTCCTTGGACAGGAAGTGAAATTAATGTTTCTTGCCGCAATAGGCCTTTCCGTGGCCGCAATACCTGAAGGACTTCCGGCGGCAATGACTATTACTCTTGCGATAGGCGTTTCAAGAATGGCAAAAAGAAAAGCGATTATAAGGCATCTTCCTGCGGTTGAAACTTTGGGGAGTACGACTGTAATATGTTCTGATAAAACCGGAACTCTTACAGAAAACCAAATGACTGTTACCGAGATAGTTGCGGGAAATAAAAAATTTAATGTTTTCGGAACGGGATACAGTACTGACGGACAAATTAAATATAATGATACCGTTGTTGATATTGAGTATTCAAAAGCGTTCAGAATATGTTTAAAAGCCGGTTATTTGTGCAACGACGCGAAAATAATAAATATTGACGGGCGTAATGACGTTCAGGGCGATCCTACGGAAGGCGCTTTGATTGTTTCTGCCGTGAAATCAAATATTGACTCTAATGTGTGTTCAAAATTTCAAAGAATAGATTCAATTCCTTTTGAATCGGAATACCAGTATATGGCAACTCTGCATAAAACGGAAAGCGGGGATATTATTTTTGTCAAAGGAGCGGTGGAAAAAATAACTTCAATGTGCTCTTTAATGATTGATGAAAACGGCGATACCGTAACATTCGATAAAAAAAACATAATGGCTACGGCTGAGGATATGGCTTCGAGAGGCTTAAGAGTTCTTGCATTCGCTTATATGCAGAAAGAAAACAATATGATGCAGATACATCATAAAGATATTTCGGAAGGACTTATATTTGCGGGACTTCAGGCTATGATAGATCCTGCAAGGCCTGAGGTTATAGAGGCTGTTAAAAAATGCCATACTGCGGGAATAAAGATAAAAATGATAACCGGCGATCATGCTTTAACGGCTTCGGCAATAGCCAAAGCAATAGGAATAGTATACGGCGATAAAGCCGATTACAGAGCAATTACCGGCGGGGAGCTTGAAAAAATAGACGATGAACAGTTAAAAGAGACAGCCGATAAATATTCTGTTTTTGCAAGAGTTACTCCTGAACAGAAGCTTAGGCTTGTAAGGGCTTTACAGTCAAGGAATAACATTTGTGCAATGACAGGCGACGGCGTTAATGACGCGCCCGCTTTAAAACAGGCCAATATCGGAGTGTCAATGGGTATAGCAGGCACTGAAGTCGCAAAAGAATCTGCCGATATGGTTTTAACTGACGATAATTTTGCTTCCATTGTTTCGGCCGTTGAAGAGGGAAGATGTGTTTTTGATAATATAAAGAAATTTGTTTTGTGGACTCTCCCGACAAATCTTGCCCAGGGCTTTGCGATGATGACTGCGATATTCTTAAACAGACCGGAGCTTCCTATTCTTCCGGCTCAGATTCTTTGGATAAATATGTCTACGGCATTATTTTTGGGGATGATGCTTTCTTTTGAACCGAAAGAAGAAGGAATAATGGAGAGAAAACCTATAAATCCTAAGATGCCTATAATGGACAGGCTGGTAGTTGCGCGAACTGTCGTAATAAGCACTTTGATTATTTTGGGAGTATTTATATTGTTTGATTTTGAAAGAGCGAACGGAGCTTCTCTTCAGCAGGCCAGAGGAGTGTCTGTTTCTGTATTTATAATGTGTCAGAGCTTTTATCTTCTTAATTGCAGATCAATGGATAAATCGATGTTTAAACTCGGTTTATGGTCAAATCCTTATATTTGGCTTGGAATACTGATTATGTTTTCGTCGCAGTTTGTATTTTTATATTTTAAACCTGTAAGCAATTTTTTCAGCGTTGCAGGGTTCGGTTTTGATTCATGGATAAGACTTTTAATTTTTGGTTTAATAATATATTCCTTTATCGGGACAGAGAAACTTATTACAAAGGCTGTAAAAAACAGAAAATAAAAATATTTATGCGGAGAATAAGTCAAATGGAAAAGATTTTTGAAAGACTGGAGAAAGTGAGAAAAAATTCGCCTTTGGTACATCACATAACGAACTATGTTACAGCTACTGACTGCGCTGATATAACAAAGAATTTCGGAGCATCGCCTGTTATGGCTGATGCAAAAGAAGAAGTTCAGGATATGGTTGCTCTTGCGGATGCTTTGGTTTTAAATATAGGAACTCTTAATACGTTTACTTTTGAATCCATGAAACTTGCCGGCATTGCCGCAAATAAAAAAGGAATCCCTGTGGTATTGGACGTATGCGGCGCAGGATCAACTGCGTTCAGAAATGAAAAATGCAAAGATTTGCTGTCTTCTTTGAAAATAGAGGTTGTTAAAGGCAATATTTCGGAAATAGCTACGATAGCCGGTTTTAAAATAAAAACAAAGGGCGTTGAGGCGAGTGAAGTTGAAGTCGATAAGTATAATCTTGCAAAAAAACTTGCCGAAGAGTTAAATGCCGTTGTAGTAATTACAGGAGCGGAAGACGTTGTTTCAAACGGACAGGATATTTACAGTATAAAAAACGGCACAAACATAATGGGAAGGATTGTCGGCACAGGCTGTATGGCTGCATCGGTTATAGGAACTTTTTGCGCTGTTGACGGCGATTATGCAATGGCTGCTGCATCTGCTCTTGTCTGTTACGAAATAGCAGGTGAAAATGCCGAGAAAACGTCAGACGGACCCGGGACTTTTAAAGCCGGACTGCTTGACAAAATATCCAGCCTTAGCGAAATATCCGTTAATAAGATGAAAAAAATAGAAAAAATAGGATAATAATTATGTCTGAAGATTTAATAACAAAAATACAAGAACTGAAAAAACGGCGCAATGCGGTAATATTGGTTCATAATTATCAAAAACAGGAAGTAAGAGATATTGCGGACTTTACGGGCGATTCTCTTGAGCTGAGCAGGAAAGCGGCGCAGGAAAAAGCTGAAGTGATAGTTTTTTGCGGAGTTCATTTTATGGCGGAAACGGCGTCTATATTGAGTCCTGGTAAAAAAGTTCTTTTGCCTGACACCTCTTCAGGATGTCCTATGGCGGATATGATAACAAAAGAGCAATTGGTGCAGTTTAAAAAAGAAAATGAGGGAGCTACTGTAGTAACTTATATAAATTCTTCGGCGGCGGTCAAAGCCGAAACTGATATTTGCTGCACTTCTTCAAACGCCGTAAATGTTGTGCGCAGTATTTCAAATGATAAAATTATTTTTTGTCCGGATAGAAATTTAGGCTCTTATGCGCAAAAAAAATTAAATAAGCGTTTAATTTTATGGCAGGGATTTTGTCCTACTCATATGAGAATGCTTCCGGAGCATGTTATTGAACAAAAAAAACGGCATCCTGATGCCGAAGTCCTTGTTCATCCTGAATGCATGCCCCGGACTGTTGAACTTGCGGATTATGCTTTATCGACTACCGGTATATTAAATTATGTAGCGCATAGCGATAAAAAAGAATTTATTATAGGTACTGAGAATGAAATCGCATATGAGCTTCAAAGAAAATATCCTGATAAAAAATTTTATCCGCTAAGCGATTTGGCTGTATGTCCGAATATGAAAAAAAATACGCTTGAAAAGGTGTTATGGGTTTTGCAGGAAATGAAAAATGAAATAAAAGTCCCGGAAGATATCAGAGTTAAAGCGTATTTGCCTATAAAAAGAATGCTGGAGATAAAACCATAATGCAGGAACTCGGGAATTTTCCTATATTGGCGAGTTTTTTTGCCGGCGTCTTAACATTTATAAGTCCGTGTGTTCTTCCTTTGATACCGGCTTACATCGCTTTCATAACAGGATTTTCTTTAGATAAATTAAATGAAAATAAAAATATATCCCGCATATTTTTTCATTCTTTAATTTTTGTATCGGGGTTCAGCTTTATTTTTGTGCTGTTGGGACTGTCAGCTACATATATAGGGTCTTTGTTCTCGGATAATATAAATGTTTTAAGATGGATAGGCGGCATTGTAATAATAATTTTCGGGCTGCATTTGACCGGCGTTTTTAAAATAAAATTTTTATATAAGCAGATTTCTTTTACAAAAACTGCCGGAAAAAGAATTAATTATATAGGCGTGTTCCTTATAGGCTGTGCGTTTGCGGTAGGATGGACTCCCTGTGTCG
>JBAYZJ010000125.1:0-4156 GCA_041672565.1 Endomicrobiaceae bacterium | reverse complement strand
ATCTATATTGAATTTTTTAAGAGCTTTTTTTCTGTCTGTAATTTCTATTACGCTTTTTTCAAAGAAATGTACCGGAAGATATTTCTTGAGATTTTTATTATTTGATAATGACGGTATAAAAATTAAAATAAACGGCAGTGAATATTTGTGGTAAATATGGTATTTCATCACTTCCGTAATGTCTGTTTTTTTGCTGTTTAAGATTTCTTGTTCAAGAGAATTTATATATTTTTTCCATAAACTTCCGTAGTGAAAAGAGTTTATAAGTATTATAAAACATAGAACAATGTTTAGTATTTTTATATTTATTGCTTTTACGGACAGTTTTAATTTTTCGGTTATCAAAATGATAATAATAAAAAACAGAGGTAAATAAAAACCTAAAATTCTGTAAATAAAGCCTATAGAAGTTCTTATATTAAATGTTAAAATATTTACTATAAGAACACATAATATAAAAAAAGATACTGTACAATTTTGACATTTAACTTTCCCTTCTTTTGAAAATGAAAGATATAGTATAAAAAACACAGAGATCAAGAAAAATATAAAATTTATATTTTTAAAAATTTTTAAATTTAGATAATCATTTATAGGAAAAATCGGATGAATTATAAAATAAATATTAAATAATAAAGCACAAAATAGCAAAATAAAACTGGTTATTATTGCTATATTCGTCGACAGCTTTATATTTTTTGTATTAAAATACTTGACTATACCTATGAGTAACAATATCGGAGAAAAAACTGCGGCCATTGGATGGCTGCTTATAATCATTATTGAAAACAATATTAGCGAGATGATATTAAATTTTGATAAGTTATTAAAATTTAAATAATGATATATTACAAAAATAACCCATACAAATAATCCTGTTATAAGATTTTCGGTCCAAATTTGGTAAATCATATAAACTAAACACATCAGAAATGGCAGGAGAATCAATTCAAATACATTTTTTTTGTCATTAGGAATATTTAAATATATAATTATTAATATAGGTACAGGTGAAATATAAGATACAAATGTAAATATAAATAATAAATACTTTATTGAAATTATTCCAAAAGCAATAGAAATTCCGACAGATAGATGATTTAAAATTGTAGGGAAGTATCTTGAATTAAACGGAAAGTGAGAAAGACCTTCGTGACCTAGGAAGATGTTGCTGCTTGTCAGTGCTTCCCAAAAATGGTGGTGTCCGTCCTCTAACAGACCTATATACATAAACGAATTTATTACTGCTACCGCAAACAAGATAACGCATGGTATAATTATTGATGAGTGTTTTTTTAATATGTTAAACAGATTTTTTATGTTCATAAAAATTTTTTCATTAATACTGCATTTTCATTATTATAATATTTTTTCCTTATATTATATTCCGTAAATCCGTTTTTTTTGTATAGATTTATGGCGGGTTTATTGCTTTCTCTTACTTCTAAGAATATTTTCTTAACATTTTTGTGTTTAACGTCGTTAATAACATATTGTAGCAATTTTTCTCCGAATTTTTGTTTTCTGAAAGAAGTATCAATTACGATGTTTAATATTTCGGACTCGTCAAAAATTATATGATAAATGATAAAGCCTATTATAATATTTTCTAAGCAGGCAATTTTAAAAAATGAATTTTTATTGTTGTATTCATCCATAAACATTTGCGCTGTCCAAGGATTGTAAGAGTTTCTGTTTTCGATTTCAACTATTTGATTTGAATTTTCTTCTTTAAAATCAGAAATAATTATATTCATATCTTAATATGATATATATTTCTGTATCGTAAGGCAATTCTTATAATTTTTTGTTTTACAGACGAATATGATATTGCATAAATAAAAATAATTTGATAAAATTTCTGCAATATAAATGTTAGTATTATTGGCAATATTTGGTATGGGTGGATGGCGGAACTGGCAGACGCACAGGACTTAAAATCCTGAGGCTCGCAAGAGCCGTGAGGGTTCGATTCCCTCTCTACCCATATCTTTTTTTTGGCAGGGGAAAAAATGGTTAGTAAAAAGAAAAATTTTTTAGTTGATTTTGCATCTATAGAGAAAAACTTTCCTACCTATACTTTAAAGAATAGAGGCATACAGGCAATAGCTATAGATCACATAATAGGTAGTTTGGGAAGGTATTTTGATTTTTCGGAATCATTGTTACCTAAAAGATACGACGGTAGTTCCAGATATGAATATATGAAGTCATTGATGGAGCAGGGAGTCAACCTTCCGCCTATACAGGTTTATCAGATATTGGACAGTTATTTTATAATTGACGGGCATCACAGAGTATCTGTCGCAAAAAATGAATTTAAAGCCAAGTATATTGATGCAGAGGTCTTAGAAGTAAGATTTCCTTTTGAACTTTCAAAAGATAAACAATATTCTTTCGATACCGAAGTAACTAAAAAGTTCCTTATTAAGATCGAAGAATATGCTTTTGAAAAAAGCACTTTGTTGAATAATACAATACTAATAAAACCTTTAAAAGTTACGGAATTAAAAAGTTATACAAAACTTCATCAGGAAATAATTGATTTTAAACAGAATTATAATAATGGGGAACTCTCAAAAAGATCTATGATGTTTGCGTCATATACTTGGTATGCAAAGAGATTTTTGCCGGCCGTTATGCTTATAGAGCAGGAAAAGATTTTGTCAAAATTTTCAGAAAGAACATATACAGATTTATATGTATGGATACAAAAACACAAGTATTTTTTAAGTCAGCAGGCAGGACATGATGTCGGTTTCGATTTTACCGCTCATGATTTTATAGAGAAATACAAAGATAAAAAGTTTTTTGATATTTTTCCTTCTGTTTTTACAGATATTGTCAAAAACCTTGTAAAATAATCAATATTAACTAATACGGTATTTATTATGAAAATTCTTGCTGTTTCCGATAAAGAAGATGCAAAACTCCAAGATTTTATATTAGCAAAATCTGCTGTTTTTAAAGATTTGGATTTTATAATTTCTTGCGGTGATTTAGCTAAAAATTATCTTGAATTTATAGTAGACAGTTTAAAAAAAGAATTTTTTTTTGTTGAAGGCAACCATCCTCTTTTACATAGAAATGACAATAAACACTACTTGGATAAAATAGTAACAAAGGTTTACGGAAAAGAAGATCCTTTTATAATCGGCGGAATAAATCTCCATTCAAGGTTAGAGATTTTTGGAGACTATATATTAGTCGGGTTTGAAGGGTCGATGAAATATAATCCGGGAAAATTTCAATTTTCAGAAAAAGAAATGTCTTCTATAGTTAAGAAAGTCGGCAAAAAAATAATTATTCAAAATTTTCTTGATTTTATTTTAAGACGAAAAAAGAAAAAAATAATAGTAGTTTCTCATGCTCCTATAGCAGGCATTCATGATAAAGATGATTTGTGTCATAAAGGGTTTAAAAGTTTTAGGAGATTTTTAAAAAAATTTAAACCCTTAATTTGGTTTCACGGACATGTACACTATGAAGGTCAAATGAATGAGCAAATTTCAAAAATTGATGATACATTAGTTGTTAATGTATACGGTTTTCATATTGTAAATATAAATAAAGACAAAATAGAAGTAATATCAAATATAAAAAATTTTTCAAATTTATAAAAAGGAAGTATTTATGTGTAAAAAAATATTTTTTTTTATTTTTTTGCTGTTGGCATTTAACATAGTATATGCTGATGTGCCTAATGAAATCAGATATAACGGAAGAATTAAAGAATATAGAGTTGATGTAAATGGAACAAGGAATATTAACTTTAAAATATATGATGCTTTAACCGGAGGAACTGCAAAGTGGGAATCAGGCAGTAAATCTGTAATTATATCAAGCGGAGTTTTTTCATATGTATTAAATCCTGATTCTTCTTTAGTAGATTGGAGAGGTAAAGATTTTTATTTGGAAATTGAAGTTGACGGCAAGAAATTAGAACCCAGGGAAAAATTAACGGCAGTACCTTATGCATTGCATTCAAATACTGCAGAGAACATAATAATTAAAAGCGGTTCTGAATTTTCAGTGACTATAGGAAGTGATAAGAACTTTACGGTAAACAGTAGTGACGGAGCAAAGGCAGTAGTTTCTTCTACAGAATATTATATGGTTCCAAAAGGAGCTATTATTATTTGGTCAGGAGCAATTG
>JBAYZJ010000124.1:0-4201 GCA_041672565.1 Endomicrobiaceae bacterium | reverse complement strand
AGCAGTTCCATAATTTTATAAACGGCGTCTGTCGTAGTTCCGGCTACTTTAGATACTATCGAAGTATCCTGTCCTGAAATGTAGTTGACCAAAGTAGATTTCCCTACATTTGTCCTGCCGAAAATTCCTATGTATATTGTCAGCGACCTCGGTGGTCTGTTCATAAAATCCTTCCTTAAATAAATTCGTCTCTGTTGCCTTTTTTTATATTTTCAAAAAAATGATTTACAACTTCTCTGTCGTATTCATTGAGTTCCGCCATCTTTTTTTCAATTAATATTTCGCCCTGCTTTTTTAATTCTTCGCTGCCGAAATCTTCAATATATTCTTTAAAAGTAATCAGGGCGTTTATTGTGCATTTTTCTTTTATATTGCCCGGTTTTGCTATTGACATAAAAACTTTGCCTGTTCTTTCTTTTCTGTAACATGCCGCGCAGAAACTCGGAATATAACCAAATTTAACCAAATCTGCTATAACTTCTTCAATACTTCTCTGATCGCTTAACATAAATTGTACGTTTGGAATCGCATTGTGATCATCGCTTCTTTCATATCCTCCGGGAGAAACTCTTGATTCCGCGCTTATTTGGGAGACGCCTAAATTCAACAGCTCGTTTCTCATGTGCGCGCTTTCTCTTGTTGACATAATAATTCCCGTATAAGGTACGGATAATCTTATAACGGCAACCATTTTTTTAAATTCTTCATCGGGAATAATATTTTCTTTATCCTGTATAAATTCTGAACCGTAAGTAGGTTCCAGTCTCGGGACAGATATGGTATGAGGCCCCAATCCAAATTCTTTTTCGAGATATGCAATGTGTTCAAACATAGCAAGGGTTTCAAATTTATAGTTATAAAGTCCGTACAGCGGACCTATTCCGACGTCGTCAATACCGGCTTTAAAGGCTCTGTCTATAGCATCCAGTCTGTTGTCAGGATCTGTTTTAGGACCGGATCTGTGCAGTTTCCTGTAAGTTGCATCATGATATGTTTCCTGAAAAATCTGAAATGTTCCTATTCCCGAAGCTTTAAGCTTTTTAAAATTTTCAATACTTAGAGGAGCGCAGTTAAAATTGATTCTTTTTATTTTGTTGGTGCCTACGCTTACAGAATAAACGGCTTTTACTGCATCGACATAATAATTTATGTTGACATCCTCATTTGCTTCTTCCGCGGCGACTAAAAGAATTCTTTTATGTCCTCTTTCAAGAAGGATTCTTGTTTGTTCTTTTATTTCATCTATCGTAAGTTTTTTTCGTATAGTTGTCTTATTCGTCTTACAGAATGAACAATAGATACAGTCATTAGCGCAAATATTACTTATGTAGAGCGGAACAAATAATACTACTCTTTTTCCGTAAATAGTGTTTTTTACGTATTCAGCCGTTTTAAAGATGATATCCGTTAAATTTTTATCTTTAATGTTAAGAAGTTTTGCGGACTCTTCCGTAGTCAGCCTTTGCAGTTTTTTTGCTTTGTCAATAATGGCATTAAATTCGTCAATGCTGCACTGTGGAGCATTGATAAGTTTGTTTATTTTTTCATCATTAATATGTTTCATTTTATTTCTTCTTTATGTATGTATTTTTACGCCGAATCAAAATCTAGATGTTTTAATCAGGATTTTTTTAACCTATAATCGTCTTTGATTTAAGGATTGTGGTTGTTATGGTATTTCTTCAGAATTAAAACCGTTTAACATAATCTAATTATATCAATTAATAAATAAAAAAAACAATATTTTATCTTAATAAAATTTTTCAGTTATTTAAAGATTGCGATTGCAGCTTTTTAATATGTTCAGTTAAACGTTTGTCATTCGGATTCAGCTTAAAAGCTTTTTCTGCGTAAACATGCGATTTCTCTATGTCGCCTTTTACAAAATAAATTTCACTGAGATACTTTAAAGCAATAAAGTTTTCTTTTAATTTAATTAACCTTAAAAGCCTGTTTTCAGCTTCATCAAAATTTCCTTCCGCAATTGATACGGATGCAATATCTAAATCATAAGCATAAAGATTTTTTAACTTTTTTGCTTCAAATAGAAGTTCTTTTGCTTTTGAGTAATTACCCGAATACAAATATCTTTTTGCCAAACCCTGGCAGGCGACATGATAATTTTCTGCGTCTGCATATGCATTTTTCCAGAAAATATCCGCATCTTTATATTTATTTGCATTGTAATAAGACAAATATGAAAAAATTACAGTAAGAAATACGAATAAAAGAACAGAATAAATTTTGAAAAACTTATAGTTTTTTGATAATTTTTCAGTAACGGCGGTTATTATTATTATTGCTCCTATTGAAGCGGGCATAAATCTGTGCAGCATAAAGACGTAGTCTTTTTGTATAAAAGTAGGTATAAGGAATGCCGCAATCCAAAAAAATCCTAACAGTAGTATTTTCCTTTCTATGTATTTTCTGTGAAAAATCATTAGAAGCATTAATATTGCCGTTATGTTTATAAAGATTGTTTTTGTATCGGGAGTGATATTGTATAAAATCACAGGCATATAATCTGGGAATATAAATTTAGATATATATGTCATTAATCCTGTTGCGGTTGTTGCTGCCGTCGTTTTTAAATCGGCAATAAAATAAATGAAATCAATTCCGGGAACGGCTCTTGCGCGCATTACAAAATATAGAAGTATTATAAGCAATATATATAAATTATTAAATATTTGTTTCTTTGTTATTTTATAATTAAAGCAGTAAACAATCATAAAATAAATAAAAATTAAAACAATTCCGGTTTCTTTAGTAAACAATGCGGCGGCAAAAGCCAGACATTGAAATACAAAAAACTTAATTTCATTTGAGTTAATATAATTGATGAAACTAATTAAAGATACACACACAAATATAATAAGTAAAGTATCATTTCTGGCAGGAATCCATACTGCGCAGGATGTAAAAATAGGATGTAACGAAAACAAAAAAACTATAAATTTTGACAAATGCCGGTTAAAATTTAATTTTAATAATAAAAAATATATGAGAAATACGGCTGCGATAAACAACAATATGTTGTTAAAATGATATATTTCGGGAGTTATTTTAAATAATAATGATTCAATTGAAAAAGATATAGTTAAAACAGGTCTGTAATAAAGATAATTTCCCGAATGGAAGCATGATTCCGTAAAAAAATGCGGGATATTCTTGATATCCGATATAAAGTCTGCGTTGTTCAATATTAATGTATCATCGTCATAATAAGAAAATCCGAAGAAAGCGCTTTTTCCGTATACGGCAAACACGGAAAGAGTCAAAATCAGCAAAAAAAATATATTTGACAGAAAAAATTTTTTCATTTTGTTTACTGAATAAATAAATCGGATATTGTATTTAAAGATAATAAAAACAAACAATAAAATGAAAAGTTTTTTATTATATAAATAAAATTATGAGAAACGGATGGTTATTTTGTTTCTTCCTGTTTCCTTAACAGGTTTATTATATCCGTTATTTTTTTTGGAGTCAGTTCTCCGTATATTTTATCGTTTATCATTACGACGGGGGCAAGTCCGCATGCTCCTATACATCTGGCTTCATGTATGGAAAACAGCATATCTTCAGTTGTTTCTCCTATGCCGATTCCCAATTCTTCTTTTAAAGTTTCCAATATTTCACTTGCGCCTTTAACATAGCAAGCCGTTCCCAGGCAGACGGAAATATTATATTTTCCTATAGGATTTAATTTAAAGTAGTGGTAAAAAGTCGCAACACCCCATATCGTTGACGACGGTATGTTCATTTCCTCCGAAACCAAATTCATAATATCTCTCGAGAGATACCCGTTTAGTTCCTGAGCTTTATGTAAAACTGTTATCAAATGAGAATCAGGTCTGTCTTTTTTTAATATTTCCGCAATAAAATTTTTAACTTGTTTATTGATTTCTTCCTGGTTGTGCGTATGAGAAGTCATATTATTATTTCTCCTTGCTTTTGCGAATTATTCCCTTAGGGAATTTTTGCTGATAATGCGTATGCAGATATTTATGAGCTTTTTCGCTTAGAGGTTTGCCTAGAAATTCTTCATATAATTTAATTATTGCGGGATTTTCATGGCTTCTTCTTATTTTATTTAATTCATCAGATTTATAAAGCGCTTTTGCTCTTTCGTTTACAAGCTTAGGATCAAAAGGCAAATCTCTTATACCCGCATAAGGCTGTCCTCCGCCTCCTATAC
>JBAYZJ010000123.1:0-4260 GCA_041672565.1 Endomicrobiaceae bacterium | reverse complement strand
ATTATTAAACTGCATTATATCGTTAGTGCACGATGCTATTGTAAAACTTAAAGCGTTTGTATTAATTACAAGCTGTTCTTTTATAATCTTTACATATTCTTTTTCAGACTGCGCAATGTCTGAATTTACGGCTGGAGTAATTGTCACGCAGCTGATTTTTTTATCCGCTAAAAGTTTATTTAATCCTTTTGTATGATATCCTCCGCTTATAACAACGGCTATTTCTTTTGCCTGCCTGAAAATATCGGCATCATTTTTGTTTTCTTCGTTTTGTCCTATTTTAGTTACGTTCAATATATTATTTATAAATATTTCGTTTCTTTTATTGTTTACCGAATAATAAAGATCCAGTTTTTTAATATCATCAGACAACCTTTTCATTCTGTCAACAGGACTGTATTTTGAATAAATAGCGGAAAATTGCTGTTCTTTAGATGAGAAATATTCATAATTTTCCGCTGTTAATTTGTTCTTCATAAAACTTTTAAAAACAGCGTAAAAATCGGTTAAAAACGATATTTCGTATTCGGTTTCATTTCCGGAAAAAGCCTGTCTTAGATTGTTTAAGAGAGTTCTTTCTTCGCGGATAAGTTCCAAAGGATTAATTGCATTTGCCAGCAAATGGCTATTTAAAAATTTATTAAGTTCGGGATAATTTGCAGACATCTCTGTTTTGTATTCGGCGCTTAAAGAGCTTAAAATACTGATTAATTTGTTTGTATCCGAGAAATTATTTGTTTCAATTAATATTCTGTTGTATTCTTCAAAAGAACGGTTATTCTTTACAAAAAGAAGGAAATCATTAATTTCCGCAGATAATTTTTTGTTATTTATTCTGTTTAAACTGATATTGAGATATTTATTTATATTTGTGAAGTTTTTTGTATTTATCGTAAGAAGGTTATTATATTTTTGCGGGTTAGCGTTAACCTTGCCGGCCATTTTAAAAAGAAGCGTGTAAAACTTTTTTGAATCTGTTTTGCCTTCGGCATATTTGTCTACAAGTTTATTTAATTTAAGATTTTCTTTTGAAGAATATTTTGCGCTTATATAATTTATGTCCGATTTAATTTTATTCAGCTCGATATTAAAAAAATCCTGTTTTTTTAAAATTTCAGATAATCTTGCGAGATTATCTTTATGAATTTTTTCATCATCAAGACCTTTTAAAATATCCGGCTTATTCTCTTTGTATGCGAAATATTCCGCCCCGGTCAATCTTCCCGTTGAAAGAAGTTCGTCGGCAATTTTGTCTCTCAGTCCGGAGTCTTTTATTTTATTAAGCCATGATGTGTCAATATCCCCGTATCCTCCTTCAACGAAAATATTGTTGATTTTATAACTAAGGTCAAGTGTTTTAAGAATACGGCTTATATTTGACTGAACGGATTTGTTTGAGTGAAGATCTTGAATGTTTATTACAAGAAGACCGCTTCCCTCATTATTTATTTCTGTTATTTTCCCGTATTCCCCAAAAAACGCAAAAGAATTATTTTGTTCTGCTGTATTGTTTTTGACGTCTGCCTGTATAACGGAGGCGTTTACCGAAACCAGAAAACACAAAGCCGTTAAGACGGAAATAAATTTTTTAATATTCATAAAAATTCCCCTTATAATAAAACAAAGCATACAATTTATAATTGTACGCTTTGTATATTTTATATTTTAAAATTGTAAATATATTTCGGAAAACGCGCAGTAATCCTAAATACTGCAACAAAAACGTAAATATAAATAAAAACGGTAAAAAAAGAAATCTCCCGCAAAAATTTCCGTATAAAATATTTTTATCTGCGCTGCTGCCGGGCAGTTTGCCTGTGACAAAGCATCCGGTTTCGGATGTTCTCAAAAGAGCCTGAGCCCCGTTTAAAAATAAATTTATTTTTTCATTGCCAAAATGGAAGGATTTGATGTCTTTTGCGATAATATCCGAAATATTTATTGTTATATTTTTAGTATGCTTATATAAGCTGTACTGCACTTCAAAAACGGTTGAAATTCCGGAAAAAAAACTTTCCTCTGGCTGATGTCCGGCAAATGCGCGTAAATTTAAAGCGGGTAAAAATAATATGAATGATAAAATTACGACTATGTTTTTTTTCATATATTACATTAGTATAGTATATCCTCACGGATACATCAAGAATTTATTGTAATGTTGCAAATCTTTTATGCTGCTGCCGGTATAAAAAATCAAGAATGTTTTATCACGTCTTCATTGGCTTGTTTTATTGAGTTTACGGTATTGCATCCTCCGATGCAGCCGCCTTTGCAAGCCATAACTTCAATTAAATTTGTTTGACAGTGACCGTTTGCATATGCAGACAAGCGCAGAACGTTTTTTTTATCCAAATCGGTTATAAGTTCAGGTTTTATTAAATTGCCGTCAATTGTACTGTAACTTTTAACGGCTTCGGCAACGCCGCCTTTAATTGCAAACTGCCGGGCGTATTTTGTGGGAGTTTTTGACAAAGTTGTTTTTGCGCATAAAGTCAGGTCTATGTCTTTTGCTGAAATCATAGCTTTCAGCTCCTGAAAAGTCAAAACATAGTTTATCAGTCCGTCTTCCTGCGCTTCTTTTCTTTTCGAAAGACACGGTCCTATAAATACCGTCAGACAATCAGGATGTTCTTTTTTTGCTATTTCAGCCGTATAATGCATAGGCGTTAAAGTTTCGGAAACGAATTTCTTCAATTTCGGAAGATGTTTCTTTATTAAACGCATATATGCGTGACAGCATGACGTAGTCATAAATTCCTGTTTTTCATCAATAACTTTTTCTTTAAATTCAGAAGCTTCTTTTTTGGCGGTGATATCCGCTCCCAGCGCAACTTCGTAGACATATTCAAAACCGATATCTTTTAAAGCAGTTACAAGATTTTCAATCGGAACGCCGAACTGCCCCGTTATTGCAGGCGCAACTAAAGCCGCAAGCTTTTTAGTTTTAAGAAGTCTCAGCACATCTAAAATCTGTCTTCTTTCCATTATGGCGCCGAACGGACAGACGGAAATACATTTCCCGCAGCTTATACAAAGACTGTGGTCTATATTAGCTCTGCCTTTATCATCTTTTGTTATTGCATTTACTGGACAAACATCTTCACACGGAACAACAATTTTAAGTATTGCGTTATAAGGACACGATTCAAGACATTTCCCGCAGTTCTTACATTTGTCCTGGTCAATATGAGCTTTGTGGTTTGAAATTGTAATAGCGCCGAACGGACAAGAACTTTCGCATTTTCTGGAAAGACATCCCTGGCATATTTCGCTTACCATATATCTGCTTTTAACGCATGCCGAACATGCGGATTCAAGCACGGTAAGAAGCTTTTTGTTGGTTTTGTATTTTTTTTCTATTTCCGGCAGCAAAAAGTCAGTTAAAGGCAGAGCTTCGTCAATTTCGTTTACGGAATATCCGAAAGCGGCTAAAGTTCTTAATTTTAAAATAGCTCTTTCCTTGTAAACACAGCAACGGAAATGATTGTCGCTTCCTCTTGGTATGATATTAAACGGCAGGTGATTGATTTCTTTTTCAAGGCTGCCGTTAAAAAACATATTGCATATTTCTTCTAAAACTTCCATTCTGAAATGTTCTGAATAATTGGTATTTTTTTTCATAATCATTAATTTTACCATTTTTTAAGCGGGAAACATACACATCAATGTTATTTATGAAATAATTTTTCTTGATTTATATGTTGTTTTTCGTTATAATAAAACCTAAAATATATTGAAAAATAATGAAAAAAACAGATAAACATAAAATAAAAATTTTGATATCGCAGGAAGAAATAAAGAAACAGGTTTGTAATCTTGCAAAACGAATAGACAGAGATTACAAACAGAAAGATTTATTGGTTATTTCCGTCCTGTCTGGCAGTATAGTTTTTTGCAGTGACATTATAAGACAGCTGAAAACTGATTTTTCGCTTGATTTTATAAGAATCGCTTCATACAGAAATAAAAAATCGACGAACAATATAGAACTGGTATCTTCCGTCAAATCCGATATTACCGGAAAAGACGTTCTTATAATAGAAGATATTTACGATACGGGAAGAACGCTTTCTTATATAAAGAAAATGTTTTTGAAGAAAAAAATAAAAAGTTTTAAAACTTGCGTTCTTGTGAACAAAAAAACAAAAAAACAAAAAGAAACCGATATAGATTATGTCGGGTTTAATATAGAAGATGAATTTATTGTAGGATACGGTCTCGATTATAACGGCAAATACAGAGGATTGCCATATATAGGTG
>JBAYZJ010000122.1:0-4267 GCA_041672565.1 Endomicrobiaceae bacterium | reverse complement strand
TGACAACGTCTTTTTGGATATATTTCCCGATGGCAAGTTCTGCAATTAAAGGAACAGCGCATATAAAACAAATCATTAAAAGATAAATTAACAAAAAAGCAGCGCCGCCGTTTTCCCCCATAAGATACGGGAAACGCCATATATTCCCAAGTCCGACGGTAGAACCTACCGTTGCAAGTATAAAAATAAATCGTGAACTCCACTGTGGTCTTTGTTTATTCATGCCGTCTTTCCGCCTTTTTTAACTCTAAAACAAAAAGAATCAAAACAACAACATAATAAATTTGCAATATCAGGAAACCGGAATTATAAAATATTTTTACATATTTAATTTAGAAATTATTGTTTATTTTTATACCCGGTATTTATTACTGTATCTTTTCAACCCAAAAATTTTAAATTGTTGAGTTTTTTGTTTATTGCCTTGGTGTTGCAGAAAAAAATATACGGAAAATTTATGTGAAAATTTTAACATTTTATAACACAACTGTAAAATATGCGTAAAAGCAAAAAAACTCAAATTACAAAAAAACGGCAGAAAATAATTACAGAAAAAAATACATTCAAATATCTTTCAAAGAAGCTATGTTCAACTTTTCTTTAAAAAGTTCAACGGCTTTTTTGCCGGTACAATGCATAGGCACAAAATATTTAATATTTTCAAGTTTTAGTTTTTCAACAATGCCTTTTATATCGCCCAGATTAGAATCTTTAAGATGAAATCCGCCTATAAATGCATAAATATCTTCTTTAAAAAGTTGTTTTGTTCTGTTTATTATTTGCAAAGTTCCCTGATGTGCGCACCCTGTTATAACTATCAGACCTTTTTCTGTTTTCATACAGACAGACTGCTCGTACATTATCCCGTCTTTTGTCATTTGGCCCAAAGAAAACAATCCCGGTTTTACTTCATATTCTTTATCATCTATTTCAATAAGTTCCGCACCGTAAGATTTAACTTTTTCTTTAATATTTTTATCGGTATTTTTGCATACATAAACTTTTACTTTGTTATTTATCTTAAGAACATCCCATAAACCCGAAGTATGATCCCAGTGTTCATGAGAAATGATTATATGTTTTAATTTGGAAATATCTATATTTAATTTCTTTATATTTTCCATGAATATTTTAGGTTTCCCGAAAGCATCAAACAAGACATCTTCTCCTATAAGAAATGACAACCCCCAATTTCTTACAAATCTTTCCCATTTTGTAGAACCTTCGGCAATAAGTTTGACTTTCATATAACTCTCCTGTTAAAAATCCATGTAAATTATGAAACATCTTTATTATATCAATAAAAAGAAGTGCTGTATTTATTAAACTTTTTTTCTTCTTAACTTTCAAGATAAAATAACAAAACTGAAAAAAGAATTATACCGGAAATAATAATTGATAACATAAAATTTTAATCTTTTTATTTTTATTAATAATTATATTTACAAATTTCCTTTTTAATCAATTAAATAGTTACTATGTTTTTTGAATAATACTTTTTATCCGTTCAAAGATTTTAATAGTTCTTAAAAATTCTACAGACAGTGATTTTTCTTTATCTATTATTTTAAAACATATAAATAAAGACATTAATTTCAATAATGTGCAGCTTCACAAACTAAATCAAAAAATGCAGATTCTGTATCTGATTTCCTGAAGCCGCACATTATTTATCATGATTCCAGTTTAAAATTAACAATCTCTTACTTTAATTTTTTTATACTCCAAAATCATTTTTTATCAGCCTGTAAAGAGTCTATAATTTTATTAACACTCTCCAATTCTTTTTGCAAAGATATTGCTCTGTCATTAAGATAATCAATATCTTTTTCATCATAAATATTTTGTCCTCTTGCTGATGAAAATCCGATTCCTCTTAAAAACCCTCTGCCGCAACCTCTTCCAAACAATCCTCTTTTATAATATTGTTCTTTACCGGCCTTTTTTGCTCCGCAAAAACCAATTCCTCTTCCCGTTGCCGGACCTTGTCCGTTAGGGCCTGTTCCGTCTAATCTTGGCATAACGCGCCTCCTTTTCCTTTATTTGTTTCCTTTATATTTTATGATAATGGAAACCATTTTCATTTATAATTTTGCAAAAAAATATATGCTCTAAAGACGCTTTTTACAATCTGAGCACAATCCATAAAATTCCATAACATGTTTCTTGATTTCAAATTTATATTTTTCGGATAAAAATTTTTCTGTTTTTTTAAGCATTTCCGATTCTTCATCTATAAAATCTTTATAATCAATTATTTTTTTACATTCTGTGCAAATTAAATGATGATGATGTCCTTTTTCATTTACGGAATCTATTATCTCATACCGCGCCCGGTCATCTCCAAAATCAAATTTCTGAAGCAGACCTATACCGACTAACACATCCAATGTTCTGTATATTGTTGTTAAACCGACAGAAGGATGTTTTTCATGAACTTTTAGATATATTTCTTCCGCGCTTAAATGTCCTTTAGAATTAGTTAAGACATCCAGAATTTCTTTTCTTCCTACAGTAATTCTATATCCGTATTCTCTAAATTTACCGTGCCATCTGCGCTTATTACAAGGCATTATCAAAACCTCTTTGTTAATGGAAATCATTTTCAATAATATATATCATTTATTTTAATTTGTCAATATTTAAACGGTATATATTTAAATTATATTATGAAGATTCAATTTAATTTGAATCTTATTTTTTTTTATATTTTAAAAAAAACAAACAAACGCCGATAAATATAAACGGAAGACTGAGAACCTGCCCCATATTTAAAAACATAGCGTTTTCAAACGCAGACTGGTTTTCTTTTATAAACTCTATGAAAAATCTGAATATGAAAGTTAATGTTAAAAACAAACCGAAAATTTTACCTTTAACATTAATAAAATCAGTTTTTTTATAAACGTAAAGCATTATAAAAAAAATAATAAAATAACAAACCGATTCGTATAACTGCGCAGGATGCCGCGGAATATTATCAATTCTTTTAAAAATAAAAGCAAAATTTGAATCGGAAGCTTTTCCGATTATCTCGGAATTCATTAAATTGCCCAGCCTTATAAAACCCGCCGTGACAGGAACTACGACAGAAATTTTATCCAAAACGGAAAGGATATTTTTTTTATATCGTTTACAAAAAAGAGCAATGGCAAGAACAATGCCTAAAGCTCCGCCGTGGCTTGCAAGACCCTGATAACCTGTAAAAACAAATCCTGCGTTTTTATCAAAAGAAAAAGGAAGAAATATTTCAAGTATATGTTTTGAATAATATGCAAAATCGTAAAATAAACAATGTCCGAGTCTTGCTCCGATTAAAGTACCGGCTATCATAAAAAATGCAAGATTATCAATCTGCTGCTGAGGGTACATTCTTTCTGCGGAATCCGACGAATTTATTTTTTTGAACATAAAATAGGCGGATAAAATTCCTGCAACAAAAAACAGCGAATAATATCTTAATTCAAAAAAACCTATTTTTATTATTACCGGATTTATATTCCAAACTATCGGCATTTGTCTCTCTTCTTTAACTTTTTAAAAGATAATCTGCAATCGCTCCGTAAAACGCGCTTACGGCAAGTATTGAACAATGCATATGGTCTTCAGGCAAATTTTTAATATTATTCATTACTTCTGCGGAAGAAATTGATAATGCATCGCCGATATTTCTGCCTTTTGCCAAACGCGATGTTTCCGCGCCGCATAATTTAGTATATCCGCATCCTTCCGTATAATACTTAACATCTGTGATTTTATTATTGTCTACCGCCAAATAAAATTCTATTTCATCACCGCACGGTCCTTTCAAAAAAGAAAAAGCCGACGGATCATTCATTCTTCCGAAATATTCATCATTAGAATTCATTATATTGACTCCAAATATTTTATAGTTCTTTTTCTACGGCAGTTTCGTCACAGTCCGGAAACTTAGGGCAGTTTATGCATACTTTCCATACTTTATGAGGAAGGCTGTCTCTGCTTATTATCTTAAAACCCATATTTGTAAAAAATCCGTCAATATAAGTCAGGGCAAAAACTTTTTTTATGCCTAAAGATTTTACGTCCGCCATACAAGAATAAACCAAATCTTTTCCCGCGCCTTTCCCGAGAACCTCTTTAGATACCGCAAGAGATCTTATTTCGGCAACGTCTTCCCAAAATATTTCCGAAGAGCAGCATCCTCTTATAAAGCCTTGTTCATCTTCATAAACAAAAAAACTGCGTATTGATTCATATATGTCATTTAAAGAACGCGCAAGCATTT
>JBAYZJ010000121.1:0-4286 GCA_041672565.1 Endomicrobiaceae bacterium | reverse complement strand
CTCACTCTTTTAACATGAGATAAAAAGCTGTCGTCATCAGCAAGCTCTTCAAGCCTGTCTTGTCCGACAAGTCCAAGCATAGCTTTAGGACTGTGATAAGATTCTTCCCATATATTTCTATCGAGTCTTCTGAACAGTTCAACAGCGTCGCTGTTCCAGCACCACCACATATTTTCTGCTATAGACAATAAATCTTTAAGAGATTCCGGAAGTGACGGAGTAACAACAAAATCTTTTGCTTTGAAAGCGGTAAACGTCTCCTGACTTTCATTAAATAAATCTTTATTTTTCACCATATTTATCTCCATCCTCCATTTGTATTATTGCCGTTTTATTTCCCTTTTATCCTATAAACTTCTCTGTCTTTTGTCAATCAAAACAAACTACTTAGCTCTTTTACTACACGCCTTAACAAATCCCTGAAAAATAGGATGAGTTTTCATAGGTCTCGCCCCGAATTCAGGATGGAACTGCACGCCTATAAAAAACGGATGTTTTTTTATTTCAACTATTTCTGGCAAAACTCCTTTGTGATAAGCTGAAACATCAAATCCGGCTTTTTTAAATCTTTCAATATATTCCGGATTCATTTCATAACGGTGTCTGTGCCTTTCTACTATTGTATCCGATTTATACAAATCCCTGGCCAAAGAACCCTTAGCAAGTTTTGCTTCATAATTACCAAGCCTCATTGTACCGCCGAGATATTTAACGTCTTTTTGTTCTTCAAGCATTTCAATAACAGGATCCGAAGTCTTTTTGTCTATTTCCGTAGAATTTGCGCATTTTAAACCAAGAAGATTTCTCGCCGCTTCAATTACGCAGCACTGCATGCCGAGACAAATCCCAAAAAAAGGAACTTTATTTTCTCTTGCATATTTGATTGCCGCGATTTTGCCTTCAATTCCTCTTATGCCGAATCCGCCGGGAACAAGTATTCCGTGCATTTTCTTTATTATGCTCAATAAATTTTTATCTTCAGAAGATATATAATTAATATTGACTTTTACGTTGATATCCATAGCCGATATTTTAATTGATTCGTCTATTGATTTATAAGCGTCTTTTAAATCTGCATATTTTCCTATAACGCCTATATTAATGACTTTCTTTGATTTACACTGTCTTTTTACATATTCAAGCCATTTTGAATCAAACTTTATTTTATTTTTTAAGCCGAGTCTTTTCATAATGAATTTGTCAACTCCCTGTTCATGTAAAGATTCAGGAATATGATAAATTGAAGAGCAGCTTCTAGCCTCAACAACAGCTTCCGGAGGAACGTTGCAGAACAATGAAATTTTATTTATCATTGAGGTTGTTATGGGATACTGCGTTCTGCAGACAATCATATCAGGAACAATACCTATTTCTCTCAACTTGTTTACCGAATGCTGTGTAGGTTTTGTTTTTAATTCATTCGCTCCGGATATGAAAGGAACCAGAGTTAAATGAATACTCATAACGTCTTCTCTTTTTTTGCTTAATATGAATTGCCTTGTAGCTTCTATAAAAGGAAGACCCTCTATATCTCCTATAGTTCCGCCTATTTCGACAATTGTAATATCCACTTTTTTCTCAAAAACCGAAAATCTTCTTTTTATTTCATCGGTTATATGAGGAATTACCTGAACGGTTCCGCCGTTATAATCGCCTCTTCTTTCTTTATTTATGACAGTCTGGTAAATATGCCCCGCGGTATTTGTATTTTCTTTGGTTGTAATCATATCAAGAAACCTTTCATAAGTCCCCAAATCCAAATCAGCTTCAGCTCCGTCGGCGGTAACATAAACTTCTCCGTGCTGGAAAGGATTCATTGTTCCGGGATCTACATTGATATACGGATCCATTTTTATCATATTTACTTTATATCCGTGCAATTGCAAAAGTTTGCCGATGCTGGCTCCCGTAATCCCTTTACCCAAAGAACTTACTACTCCGCCTGTCATAAAAATATATTTCATTAAATGTCTCCTTAAGACATAAAGTATTTATTATTTATCAAATAATCACAAATAAAACTTTATCTACTTCTTTTTCCCGTTTTGTTCATACTGAAGCGTTTTTGTCGTTATATCGGTAACGCTTGCAGGTCCGAAATACTGAATAGGTCCCGGGAACATATAGCAATCGTTTAAAGCCCATTCTTTTCTCTGCTTTGCAAAAGCTTTGAAAGGTTCTCCGTTAAGTTTTACAAGAGCTTTCTGAATTACAGGCTTCTCTTTACCTTTTCTTCTTTCAATATTCATCATCATAGTAAGAGGTATTCCCCCGCACTGCCAATCCTGAGATTTCTTTGTAAGATTTTTAACAGATGACAAATATCCTGACATACCGTTTAATACCAAAGCGGCGGCGTTGTAGCCGAGAGCAAAAGTATAATTTGTATCAAAGTTTGAAGGAATGCCGCATCTCCCTTCATAGCCGAAAAAATGATTTATAGTAGAAAATTTGCCTGTATATTTCTTTGCTTTTTTTAAAGATTCCAATTTTTTTGAAACCATTTCAATAAGAAGTTTTTCTGTTTCTATCAAAGAAACCTGTACGTTTCCGTGAGGATCTCTGTCAAGCATAAGCTGACATGCTATGTCTACCGGAAGAGAAGCCATTAATGCGGATAAATGCTTAGGAAGCTTCGACAAAATAAATTTAAACTCGTCTTCCACGTTCTGCAAAGTTTTTAAATGTACTTCATGTTCAGCCAATAAATCATTAAGATTAGAAATAAGTTCCTTCATCTCAGGAATAAATTCAATTAATCCTTCAGGTACAAGCAATATGCCGAAATTCTTTCCCAGTTTTGCTCTTTTTACAACGACATCCGCTATTTGGTCGATAATCTGGCCTAAAGTCATTTTTTTAGCAAAAACTTCTTCGCCGACCAAAACCACGTTAGGCTGAGTTTTAAAACCAACCTCAAGAGTTATATGAGATGCGCTTCTTCCCATAAGTCTTACAAAATGCCAATATTTTCTTGCCGAATTGATATCTCTGCAGATATTTCCTACAAGTTCGGAATAAATTTTTGTAGCCGTATCAAAACCGAACGAAGCTTCAATATATTCGTTTTTCAAATCTCCGTCTATTGTTTTAGGAACTCCTATAACGTTAACATTTACTTTTTCTTTCTTAAAATATTCCGCAAGAAGCGCAGCGTTTGTATTTGAATCATCGCCGCCTATAAAAACAAGAGCGTCCATTTTGTTTTTTAATATGTTATTTTTTGCCTGTGCAAACTGTTCTTCGGATTCTATTTTTGTTCTTCCTGACTGAATCAAATCAAATCCGCCGGTATTTTTATATATTTTTATTACTTTATCGGTAATTTCCATTGTTTTATTATCTAAAATACCTGAAGGACCGCCCAAAAATCCGAATAATTTATTTTTTTTATTTGCGCTCTTCAACCCTTCCAATAAACCGTATATAACATTATGCCCGCCCGGAGCTTGCCCGCCTGAAAGAACAACGCCGACTTTTACGGCTTTTTTTGCTATAACCGCATTTTTCCCCGCCTGAAAATTTATTACAGGCATACCGTAAGTATTTCCAAATATGCTTTTTACTTTACCAAAATCAGCGACGGACTTTGTCGGTTTGCCAAAGATAGGTTTTACATTCGCAACGCCTTTTTTCAAAACATTCGGTAAAACAGGCTGAAACTTCAGTCTCTCTGCATGCAGCTCGGAAATATTACATTTTTGTGCCATAACTACTCCTCCGTTTTTCTTTTTTATTTTTTATAAAAACTTTCAATTTTCTGTTTTATACATATGTTTACGTAAAAAATTCCCCGTATATGATTTTTCAATCGTCGCTACTTTTTCAGGAGTGCCGGTTGCAACAACCGTTCCCCCTCCGTCGCCGCCTTCAGGACCCAAATCCACAACCCAATCGGCAGTCTTTATAACATCCAAATTATGTTCTATAACCAATACGGTGTTTCCTGCATAAACAAGCTGATGCAAAACCTCAAGCAATTTTCCGGTATCTGCAAAATGCAGACCTGTGGTAGGTTCGTCAAGTATATACATTGTCTTACCGGTACTTCTTTTTGAAAGCTCGGAAGCAAGCTTTATTCTCTGCGCTTCACCGCCGGACAATGTTGTTGAAGACTGTCCTATTTTTATATATCCGAGCCCGACTTCATTTAAAGTCGTCAGTATTTTTTTTAACTTTGGAATATTCTCAAAAAATTTAACGCCTTCCTCAACGGTCATATTCAAAACTTCATGAATATTTTTGCCTTTATACTTTACCTGTAAAGTTTCATCGTTAAATCTTTG